>JAZOMP010000084.1:0-11967 GCA_045654045.1 Acutalibacteraceae bacterium | reverse complement strand
AAAATAATGTGTTATAATATAAAGCTAACAGAGATTTATACTTTTGAAAGGGGATTAAATATGAAAGTACTTATGATTGGCTCGGGCGGCAGAGAGCATGCCCTTGTAAAAAAACTTCTTGAAAGCGGCAGAGTGGACAGTGTTATCTGTGCACCCGGTAACGGCGGAATTTCTCTTGATGCCGAATGCTTCAACGTATCTGTAATGGATATTGAAGGTATGATTGCACTTGCAAAGGAGCAGAAGGTTGACTTTGTTTTTGTTGCACCCGATGATCCTCTTGCTGCCGGTATGGTTGATGCTTTTGAGAAGGAAGGCTTTAAGTGCTTCGGTCCTTCGGCAGCTGCTGCAAGAATTGAAAGCAGCAAGGTTTTCTCAAAGAATCTTATGAAAAAATACGGCATTCCAACTGCAGGTTACGAAGTTTTCTCCGAAGCTGAAAAAGCAATTGCTTATATTGAACAGCAGGGTAAATTCCCCGTTGTTGTTAAGGCGGACGGTCTTGCTCTCGGCAAGGGTGTCATTATTGCCGAAAATATGTCCGAGGCTGAAGAGGCTGTTAAGTCAATAATGGAAGACAAGGTTTTCGGAGCTTCCGGTAATAACATTGTTGTTGAAGAATTCCTCACGGGTCCTGAGGTTTCCGTACTTTCATTTACAGACGGTAAAACAGTTGCTCCTATGGTATCATCAATGGACCATAAGCGTGCTCTGGACGGCGATAAGGGACTCAATACCGGCGGTATGGGTACCGTTGCTCCAAATCCATTCTATACCGATGAGATAGCAAAGGTCTGTATGGAAACAATTTTTGTTCCCACCATCAAGGCTATGCAGGCTGAAGGTTGCCCCTTCAAGGGATGTCTGTATTTCGGACTTATGCTTACACCTGACGGTCCCAAGGTTATTGAGTACAATTCCCGTTTCGGCGATCCCGAAACTCAGGTTGTTCTTCCGCTTCTCAAAACACCGCTTATCGATGTTATTGAAGCAGTTGCAGATGAAAAACTTGATGAAATTTCCGTTGAATTTTCCGATGAAGCTTGCGCATGCGTAATTCTTGCTTCGGGAGGTTATCCGGGTTCTTATAAAAAAGGCATTGAAATCAACGGCCTTGACGAAAAGGGCAACGTGGACGGTGCAACAGTTTACCATGCAGGTACAAAGTGTGAAAACGGAAAAATTCTCACAAACGGCGGCAGAGTTCTCGGCGTAACAGCTAAAGCTGAAACTCTTGAAAAAGCTCTTGAAGCGGCTTATGCTGCAACTGATGTTATTGATTTTGATGGCGTACACAAGCGTACCGATATCGGTCAGAGAGCTTTGTCAGCTATAAAATAAATTCTTTCGGAGGCATTGTAGATGAAGAAAAACAAAAAAACAGCGAAGATTGCGGTTTCGCTGGTTTTGGTTGTTGCGATTATTGCTGCTGCGGTTATCTTTGTCAAGCGTGAAGCAGATAACAGATACCAGGCGGTTGTTATGGATGTCACAACAGCCCCCATTACTCAGACGTTATCGACCACAGGTACAGTTGAATCGACAAACAGAGGGGAGTTTGTCATTTATACGGGTGTGGTAGTCAATGAAGTATTTGTAAAACTTGGTGATAAGGTAGAGGAGGGTCAGCTTCTGGCTACCTTTGATACCGGCTCGCTCAATGGTATTGTTGCCGTAAAGCAGAGTGAATACGATGCGGCTAAAGTCAACTACTATAATTCCGTTGCCGCCGCGCAGGAAGCTGCTGCTAAAATTCCTGCTTTGCGAGTTCAGATTGCCGAGTATGATAAGCAGATCGAAAAGCTTACCGCCGCTGCGGAAAACAAAGAATCCGAAAGCGAAGAAAAGAATGTACCCGCTTGGATTGATTCTATCGATTACTCTAAGCTTGTTTCGCTTCTCGGTGGTGAATATACCGAGCAGGAAATTAAAGATTTCTTTGCGAAATTTGCGCGTAGAGGTGCAAGTCGTAAGAGTATTTCCGATATCGTTGACAGCATGACAAGTGTAGGCAGCTTTGATATGTCTTCTCTTATGGGCATGTCTTCCGAAGAATCGGAGCTTATGAGTGCACAGCTTAATTCCATGTCACTCAAGGCTCAGATTTCTTTGCTGGAAACACAGTCTAAAAATGTTCTTGGCTCAACTTATGAGTCAATGATGAATACTGCGAAGGCAAACCTTGATTCTGCTAAGGCTGCAGTAAAGGAGCTCGAAAAAGGCTGGTATGCCGAGGGTAACGGTATTGTTAGCGAGCTTAATATAGTTGCGGGTCAGGCGTTTGTTCCGGCTGCCGCTTCTTCAGCTACATCTGTTGATATCAACTCTTTACTCGGTCTTATGTCCGGCTCAACACCCGATGTTTCGGGTCTGCTTTCGTCGTTTATGTCCTCGGGCACACAGACGAGCGTAGGCCTTGCGGTTGAATATTATGACAGCTTTATAGCTTCGTTCTCGCTTGGTAAAGCAGACATTCTTGACGTTCAGGTTGGCAAGGCTGCTACCATCGAGTCACTCGGCAAGGAATACGAAGGTGAAGTAACGTTTATTAGTCCCGTTGCAGCTTCAGGCTCAGCGCTTGATATTTCGTCTATGCTTGGCAGTATGACCGGTGCTTCGTCAAGTGGTTCGAATACAATTCCCGCACAGGTTCTTATCAAAAACCCTGATGAGCGAATTATAATAGGCATTGACGTAAATATTGACATTATTGTTGATACGGTAGAAGATGCTGTTGTTGTTCCGATTGAAGCAGTTGAAACAAGCTCGGCCGGTAACTTTGTATATAAGTTTGATGAGAAAACAAATACGGTTTCACGTGTTGAGGTTGAAATAGGTCTGGCATCGGATACACAGTATCAGATTGTTTCCGGTATTTCTGTCGGTGACAAGATTGTTCAGAACCAGTCAAGTGCTCTTCAGAAAATTGCCGAAGAGGGCAAGAAGGTTGCGGCAACGCCTTATGTGGTTCAGTCCGAAGATGCGGCTGTCTGACGGCGAGGGTAACAGCTATGAATATTATTGAAAATATCCGTATAGCCGTTTTCAGTATTAAAACAAATCTTACCCGCTCGTTGCTCACAATGCTCGGTATTATAATCGGTGTTGCTTCAGTTATTGCTATAGTTACCGTCGGTAACGGCGGACGGGATTATATTGTCGGTATGATTGAGTCTATGGGCTCAAATATGGTCAGTATTACCGTTGCGTCTGATATTGCTTCTATTAACGATTATATAACCGATGATGACGTAGCAGCTATTAAAATGCTGGACAGTGTTGACGTTGTATCGCCTATGGCAATGAATATGACAACCTGCTCAACGGAAAACGAAAACGGAATAGCAATGATTATGGCGGGTACTACTGATTTCCGTTATATAATGAATGCCGCTATGATGTACGGCAGGTTTTATAGCGAGGATGACTGCGAAGCTGCTCGATATGTTTGTTGTATTGATAACGTAAGTGCATATACACTTTTCGGTTATGAAAACTGTGTAGGTGAAAAAATTAACCTAAGCTATAACGGTAATACGGTTGCTTTTAAAATTATCGGTGTCGGTGACAGTACAGCTATGACTAGTATGGATACCGAATCAATGGCACAGATGATGGAAGCGAACAGCATGATGGGCACAATGGTCAGTATTATGATCCCGTCAACCACTTATAACGAATTTTTCGGTCAGAGCGGAAGATATCAGATGCTTTATCTTACTGCGAAAGACGATAAATTTCTTGACAGTGCAGGTGCTTCGGCGGCAAACGTGCTTGAAGCAAGGCACTCTAACGCAGGACAGGGTATGTATAAGGTCACAAATATGGCAACGTACATTGAGCTTATTGATACTGTTATCAATGTTTTTACTGCGTTTATTGCGGCTGTCGGTGCAATTTCTCTTGTTGTCGGCGGTATAGGTGTTATGAATATTATGCTTGTTTCCGTTACTGAACGTACGCGTGAAATAGGTATCAGAAAAGCTCTTGGCGCAAAAACATCTACTATTATGCTGCAATTCCTTACTGAATCTGTAATACTGTGTTGTATAGGCGGATTTATAGGTCTGGTTATAGGTGTAGGCGGTGCTCTGGCTGTTGCGGCGTTTGTCGGAGTTCCTATTGAGGTGCAGTTTACTACAATTCTGCTTGCGGTAGGTTTCTCAAGCGCAATCGGTATATTTTTCGGAATTTATCCGGCAAGAAGAGCGGCCAAGATGCTGCCAATTGATGCACTGAGAAGAGATTAATAAAAAAAACGGCATACACTTATCGGTAAAGTGTATGCCGTATTTTTTGCTTTTTAAACTCAGCCCTTTACGGTGCCGCCCTTCATCTTGATAAGCTCACGGTAGCTTATAAGCTCAACTCCGTGGTCTTTAAGGTACTTGTGAACGTAGGGGTCCTTCATAAGCTGATATTCCCATACTCTGTCCTGCCATCTGGCTGTAATGCCCTTGAGCTCATCACTTTCAACAGAGGGATGAACGAAAGTTTCGGTTACGCCGTCGGGAATGTCTGTCCAGATTTTAAGAATAGTATCTCTGTAAACCTCGTAGCTTACGCGCATATCATCGTTCCAATCGGGGAAGAGAAGATAATCGGGGATTACAACGTTGTACTTCTTGCCCCATTTCTTGGAGAGAATTGTAATTGCTGCATAGAGGAAATAGGGTGTACCGTTGGGACATATTCTCTTGTCGTGCTTTGTGTAAAGACGGTAAGCGTAACCGTATTCGCCGCAGATACGAAGAGTCATCTTGGCGAGACCAAGTCTGCCGGTATAATGACCGTAAAGAGAGCCCATGTGGTTATCTGTGTGAGAGGGCTTCATACCCATGCTGTGCGCAAGATCAATCTGTGCACGGATTTCAGCTTCGAGGTCTTCGTAAGAAGCGTTCTTTTCAACCTGGTCACTTTCGTGCCACATAAAGCCTTCTTCATCTATAAGAGTTTTGCCGTTTGTAAGCGGCTTCCAGCGGTATTTGCCCCATTCGCTTGTCATAGTAAGGTGAACACCGATTGCGTGCTCAGGATGAGCCTTTGAAAACTCAACTGCTTCTGCCGCTGTAGGGCAGGGCATCATAATAGTAGCTGATTTAAGCCAGCCGCCCTCAAAAAGCTCTGCAACAGCTTCGTTGGCAGCGTGACACATTCCGTAGTCGTCAGCATTAACGATAAGATACTTTGCCATAACCATATCCCTTTCATATTTTAAATATTTACATTTTTATAATAACATAATTTTCAGAATAATCAATAGATAAATGTTTAATTAAATTTACTTTATTGACTGTAAAGGGCTGAAATGCTATATTTAATTTGAAACTACTTCAGGAGAGTACATTGTATGAGTGTTAACAACAACTTTTTTGATGTTTATTATCAATCGGGCGAAAACCCCGTATTCTGCTACAGAAGCGGATTGGCCGTATATGAAGAGGGCTTTATTAACGGTGCGCTTGTTGGCCTTGGTTATAACAGTTCCGGCTATCCGCTCAATGTTTTGACTAACTGCCCGAGCCGCCTTGATTACAGGCGTTTCGCCGAGCCATATGCTTTTAATCTCACCGTTAACGGCTGCTCTTTGGATTATTCGCTTGAGTTCGTTGATTTTGAAAAAAATAATGAAGAAGATTCATTGCATACAATTATAACTCTTGACAGCAAATTAATGCCGGTAAGAATCCGTGTGCATACGTTACTTGACGGTACGCATATGTTTACCCGTTGGCTTGAAATTCAAAACCGTTCCGAATATCCGGGCTTTGTCAGCAGACTTTGTCCTTTTGCAGGCGGAATTGAGGCTATGGATTTAAGGCGTATGATGCATAATGGTGAAGACGTTTCAGAGTTCTATTCAACGGGATATTTCGATGACGATGAATGGGGGATGGAGGGGCTTTTTTCCTGGCACAAGCTTTTTCCCGATTCAACGAGTGTCGATATGCGTTATAACCGTGACAGACATCGTCATCCGGTGTTTTTTATTCGCAATAACGTAACGGGTGATATGTGGTTTTCTCAGATAGGCTGGAGCGCCGGATGTCGCTTTAGCGTTGATTATAACGCACAGCAGGGAAGAAACAATACATATCTTTCTTTTAAAACCGAAATTACCGGTATGGCTCCTTTGATTATTCTCGGTGCAGGTGAAAGCTATACCACGCCGCAAGTGCATATAGGGCTTGTTCGCGGCGGTATAGATGAAGCTGTTAATGAAATGCACGCTCACATCCGTAAATCTGTACTTAACTTGCCTGAGGCTGATCCGTCATCGCTTCTTATTGGCTGTGGTATGGGGGCTGAACACGATATGTCTGTTGAAACAAGCAAGGCTTTCATTGATCAGTTTGCCGAAATGGGCGGTGAAGTTTTCATCATTGATGCAGGCTGGCAGAATTCTCCGCATAAAGAAATGATGTGGGGAGACTATAACGGTTTTAATGTCCCGAATGCCGAAAGATATCCTGACGGATTGAAAGAGATTTCCGATTATTGCCATAAAAAGGGAATGAAATTTGCCCTGTGGGTTGAAATTGAGCGGTTGGGTAAACTGTGTCCGTTGTTTAAAGATAAGCCGGAATGGCGTCTTAAAAATGCTTTTGGAGAACAATCGGAAAATCTTCTTGATATGACCAACCCTGAGGTGGTGAAATGGGCAGAAGACGAGCTTGCGAGAATTATTACAGAATATAAGCTCGATTTGCTTCGTGTTGATTTTAACGTCAATTTCCGTGAGTATTTCGCAATGAAAGATACTTTGCACGGAACCAAAGAATGTGTTTCTCTTCGTCATTATGAAGAGGTTTACGCAATGTACAGCAGACTTAAAAAACGTTTTCCGAAGGTTGTTTTTGAAAACTGTGCCGGCGGCGGTGCAAGAACTGACCTTGGTATGATGAAGGCTTTCAATCATACCTGGGTAAGTGATTGTCAGCGTTATCCTCGTTCCGTATTCATCACTAACGGCATGACTATGGCGCTTCCTCCGGAAAGGGTTGACAGACTTTTTGCCGGAATGGGTTGTCACGAGGACGGAGCTTTTTACGCGCATATGAGAAACACAATGTTAGGTCATATGTCGCTTAATGTTGTAGCACCCGCTGCAACGTTTGCCAATCCGAAGCAGATGGAATTTATTAAGCATAGTGTGAATCTCTATAAAAAATTCATCCGTCCGTTTTTGCCCGACAGCAAAGTTTATCACCATACTCCCGATACAAAGTCAGCACGTAAAAACGGTAACGTTATTTTTGAGCTTGTATCGCATAATTCAGATAAAGGTGCAGTCGGCGTGTTCAGCGTGTCGTTCAGCGGCGAAAAGCAAGTGAATTTCAAACCGAAGGGAATTGACGTGTCAAAGACTTATCGTGTATATTTTGATAATTTGCGTTCAAGTGTTGAAGTTTCCGGCTTATCATTAATGCAAAACGGTATTAACGTTGTGCTGGATTCCGCGCTGTCATCAGAGCTTGTTCTATACGAGTCACTATCTGAATAAAAAATATAAAACAGCAGAGATTTCAATTCTCTGCTGTTTTGCTTTTGCATTATTATTCGTTTATTTCCCAGCCGTCTGCAATCGTATCGTCAAGAACGTCATAAAATTCACACTTGTCAATGTGACTTATTGCACGGTATCTGTTACCGTCATTTCCGTCTGCGGTGCCGTCCTCGTAAGCGGTTATAGTTACACCGTTATTAAGTTTTGCGGTATACATATAAGGACGAACCTCAAAATCAATTTCCTTGTAAATCAAAATAAATTCTCCTGAAGCATTTTTATTGAGTAAATTTATGTGAATTCAGATGTTGTATACCGTTGACCGTTTCAAGAATAATTTCTATAAAATTATCATTCATTCCGTCAAACCGTTCACAGAAAACGTTTTTACCGGTAAATGTTCTCAGCCAGGTTGCACCGGCGGCAAAGCGTCCGTAATCCAAAGAAAGATGAAAACCGTCACGGCATAATGAAATTCCGTCGTTTTTACTGTCGAATTCCTGCCTTGTACGAAGCAGTTGAATAACGTCGCCTGTAGGTATTATTTCAGCACTTATAGCATCAGCCGCTTTTCTGGCGGTTTCCTTGATACAGTTATACATTTTTATCTGGTCATTGTTATAATTACAGAATCCGGGATGGTCCGAGTCGGTGTCGTAAGCCCAGGTCTGGTGATAGTAAATTTTAGCCTGAGGCTGGATAGATTTTACATATTCGGCTAAATTACTTAAATAAGGCTGTGTGCTTTCGTAAATTCCACTCAAAGGGCTTGCTTGCTGAAGCGTAATTATATCATAAATATCTGAATTCAGAATTTGTGTAATACTGCCGTCGGGAATTGAAATTAAACCGTTGCTCTCAATGTCGTATAAAGCGTTGTTTTCTGTTAAGTTAATCCAATGGGTTTCAAGGTCACAGCCACCGATAAAGAGGTTAACGGTTTCCATTTCGATGTTATTAATCTCTGCAAGCTGATGCAGATATCTGTGGGCATCTGTGGAGAAACTGTTGCCTATCGAAAGTACCTTCATTTTTCTTTTCTCCCGTCAAGCTTTTTGTTTCGGAAATACAGTACGAGGTCTGCCGTAACCATCAGCAGATTCAGAACGTAGAAAAATAAAACGTACCACTTGTTTGAAATTTCCGCCATGTAAGCTTCGTTGAGAAATTTGGAGGCTATGCCTGCTATGTATCCAAGTATTATAAGGCACAAAAACCAAAGACTTTTTCCTTTCGCGGTACGTGATTTGTAAGACTTAATAACGTTAAACGGCCACGATGCACCGAAACAGATTATCATTAAAACCTCAAGTATTTCTGCCATAGTTATTCTCCCAAAAGATTCAATAGCTATAAAATATGATAAATTTAAATATTTTTCAAGTCTTTTATTATCAAAATTGAAAAAAATATTGCTTTTTATTAAAAAATATTATATCATTTATACAATTGCTTATAATGTCGAGGAGGAAAATATGTTAAATATAATTACCGTATTGCTGTTTATGGCAGTACCGGCGCTTATGATTTTTCTTTGTGTTAAATTCAAGGCACTGAACAAGCTCGGCATAGTTTTGCTATGCTACATAGTTGGTATGGTTATCGGTAATCTCGGTATATTGCCGCATTCCTTTTCAACTCCTTCTGTAACAAACGTCAGTGTTTCTGTTGATGAACAAACCGGAAAAGCTGTTGAAGTTGATATCCTCGGCGCCAATGGTGTCGTTGTTGAAACCGTTACTCTTAATGCTGAAAACGGTTGGACTCAGTCGGTTAAACTTCCGTATGAGGATGCAGATGAAAACGCAATTGCTTATACGGTGTCAGATGAAAATGCCGTTGTAACCTCTTCGGTGGGCGACAGTACACTCAGTCTTCTTCAAAGTATTACTATTTGTCTTGCGCTACCGCTTGTGCTGTTTTCGCTTGATATCCGTAAGTTCTTCAAGGTTGCCAAAAAAGGTATGCTGTGTATGCTCCTTGCAGGTGTTTCAGTTGTGATTGTTACGTTTGTTCTTCATCTTATTTTCCGTACCACTACCGAAAACTCTGCGCAGTATGCTGCCGGTGCTGTTGCGGTTTATACCGGCGGAACGGTTAACTTCGGTTCTATCCGTAACGCAATAGGCATATCGAATAACGACTACATTGTATTTAATACATATGATTCGGTAGTATCGGTTATTTATATTTTCTTCCTCTCAACAATCGGCAGAAAGTTCTTCCTCAAGCTTTTCAGAATGAGACCTTTCGAACAGGAAAGTTCTTCCTCAGATTCAATTGACAGCGCTACAATAGATGAGTCAGTTTATACTTATAAGGAAATCCTTTATAAAAAGAATATTCCCGGGCTTCTTGCGGCGCTTGGTCTTTCTGCTCTTATTTTCGGTATTTCCTATGCTCTCAATATGATTGTTTCGTCCTTTAACCCAAGCCTTGGTATGACCGTAATGATGCTTTCAATCACCACGCTTGGTATTGCTTTCTCATTTATAAAGAAAATCCGTGAGATTAGTAAAACCTTCCAGCTTGGTATGTATATAATCTATGCTTTCTGTTTCTCGGTTGCGGCAAGTGCAGATTTCAAAGCGTTGCTGAATTTCAGCCTTCCTATTTTCTGTTATGTATTTGTATCAATAGTAGCGGGTCTTCTTGTACACGCTTTATTGAGCAAGCTCTTTAAAATTGACGTTGATACAATGATTATCACGTCTGTTTCCGCTGTTTGCTCACCGCCTTTTGTCCCCGCTGTTGTTGCTTCGCTGAATAACAACGCTATCCTTGTTTCAGGCCTTGCAACAGGTGTTGTCGGATACGCAGTAGGTAATTACCTCGGAAATGCAGTTTATTTCTTGTACAGTATGATTTAAATATAAAAGGAGAATTGATATGAAAACTATTCCCGAATACGGTCGCCCCTATGATGAGGTGCTTAAAGCACTTGATGAATACGGTATGGACGATCCTGATTACAAGGACAAAAAAACCTGGAGCCTTGTTTATTATAAGGATGCGGAATATACCCATTTCCTTGCAGAAGCTTATGAAAAGTATATGTCTGCAAATGGCCTTAATCCCACAGCTTTCAAGAGCCTCAAGCGCTTTGAAAATGATATCGTTGCCTTTACTGCCGAGCTTCTTCACGCAGGTGAGCAGGCTGCGGGTTGTGTAACCTCCTGCGGTACGGAAAGTTGTATGCTTGCCGTTAAGACATACCGTGACTGGGCCAAAAAAGAAAAAGGTATCAAGAAGCCCGAAATGATAGTATGTGAAACGGCTCACGTTGCCTGGTTCAAGGGCGCAGAGTATTTCGGTGTAAAGGTACATACTGTTCCTGTTGATAAGGACTGGAAAATTGATATCAACGCTGTTAAGCGTAAAATCAACAAGAACACAATTATGCTTCTCGGTGCGGCGCCTGAGTATCCGCACGGTATTATCGACGATATCTGCGCACTCGGCGAACTTGGTGTGAAGTATAACATTCCCGTTCACGTCGACGCTTGCGTCGGTGGTTATCTGCTTCCCTTTATGGTACAGGCTGGCGCTGACCTTCCTCCCTTCGATTTCCTTGTTCCTGGTGTTACATCAATGTCGGCCGATATTCATAAGTACGGCTTTGCTTCAAAGGGCTGTAGCTGTATAATTTATAAAAACCTTGATTTGTTCAAGTACCAGTGCTTTGTTCATCCCAACTGGCCGGGCGGACTTTTTGCTTCACCTGCTTTCCTGGGTACACGTCCCGGTGGTGCTTATGCCGCAGCCTGGGCAGCTATTCAGGCAAACGGCAGACAGGGTTACATTGAAATGGCAAAGCAGACAATGGCTAATGCTGACCGTATCCGTGAAGGTATCAGAAGCTTTGAAGAGCTCGAAATTATCGGCGATCCCAAGTGCAGTCTTATTGCATACCGTTCAAAAGATCCGTATAACGTCAATATTTTTGCCGTTGGTGATTTGATGCAGGAAAAGGGTTGGCACATCGACAGACTTATCCATCCCGACGGACTTCACGCAATGATTACCTGCTCTCACGACGAAGCTATTGACCGCTACTTTGCAGACCTTCGTGAGGCAGTAGACGCTGTCAAGGGTAAACCTGAGCTTGCTCTCAAGGGTGAGGCAGCAACATATTCAACAGTCGGTCATATTCCTTTCCTCGGTATGGTTCGCTCTTCCGTTCTCAACGTTTTCTCACAGTCCTATGAGGTTTCAAAGGGCTTGATTGATATGTCGGATTCTTCGCAGGTTACCGGCGGTGGTATGCTTGACAAGATTACAAATAAGCTTGTTATGGCAGACCTTAAAAAGCCAGGTACTGTAAAGAAGCTTGTCAATGGTGTTAAGGCAGCAGGTGTTGTCGGTGCATCTGCGGCTGTTGCCGGTGTTGCGGCTGTAATAGCAAAGAAAAAGATGAAAAAATAATTTGTGGATTATAATGAGCCTTTCTGTTCAGGAAG
>JAZOMP010000083.1:0-10340 GCA_045654045.1 Acutalibacteraceae bacterium | reverse complement strand
CCGTTGAGATTATTAACTAAATTTGCCATTACTGTTGTCATTTTTATAGGCAGCCCGGAAATTTCACTCAATTTCTCAGCCTCTTCAACAGAACTTAAAACGTCTTCGGGTGTTGTGATTTCACCGAGGTTTGAGTTGTTGACTATTGCGGTGAAGCTGATTTTACACGCAGCCTCTATCTCGCGCATAATTTCCAGAGCATCCTCTGCCGTGGGGGTAAGAGGTCTGTACCTGTTAAAAACGAAAAGCATTTCATAGTCGTTTTCGTCTTTGATGAAATCAGCATAACGTCCCAAAGCATAAGCGCCGCGGTCATCACCGCCGATATCCATTATAGCATTTTCGCCCTGTTTGTCAAAGATTGAGTAAACGTCCTGCGGCAGTGCAGGCAGGTCAACGTTTGACGAAGCAAAGGCTGAAGATATAAGGCGTATACCCGCATTGCTAAGCTCATCAATACTGTCTCTCGTGCGGAAATAGGGGTTAACGATATCAAGGTCTGCAACAACAACGTCTTTACCGAGATTCTTAAGCCAGAAAGCGTAGTTAACTGCTATATTGGTTTTACCTGAGCCGTAATGACCTGCGAACAACGTTATTCTCTTGCTTTCCAACTTAATCACCTCTTTATGAATTATAACTTGTTTCTCATAATCTTACCGCTTGTTGTTTTCGGAAGCTCATCTCTGAATACAACGATTCGCGGATATTTGTAGGGAGCGGTTTTCTCCTTGACGTACTGCTGAATGTCCTTTTTGAGTTCTTCGGAAGGCTCTGTGCCCTTGACAAGAACAATGGTTGCCTTGACAACCTGACCGCGGACCTCATCGGGAGCGGCGGAAACACCGCACTCGAGAACGTAAGGAAGCTCCATAATAACGCTTTCAATTTCAAACGGGCCGATACGGTAGCCAGAGGATTTAATAACATCGTCAACTCGGCCGACGTACCAATAGAAGCCGTCTTCATCACGCCATGCAACGTCGCCCGTATGGTAGAAGCCGTCGTGCCAGACTTCTTTCGTCTTGGCTTCGTCGTTATAATAGCCAGTAAACAGACCGCAGGGAGCACCGTCCTTGACGTTTACAACGATTTCACCGTTTTCACCGACGGGAACCTCGTTACCCTCGTTATCAACGAGCTTAACGTCATAAATCGGAGCGGGCTTACCCATTGAGCCGATCTTATGGTCAGCACCCGTCATATTACCGATAATCATTGTACTTTCGGTCTGGCCGAAGCCCTCGAGAATCTGAAGTCCGGTTGCCTTTTCAAATTGGCGGTAAACCTCGGGGTTAAGAGCCTCACCTGCCGTTGTCATATGCTTGACAGATGAGAAATCGTAATTTGAAATATCCTGCTTGATCATCATTCTGAGCATCGTGGGCGGTGCACAGAATGTTGTGATATGGTGCTTTGCAAACATCGGCAAAATATCTGCCGCATCAAATCTGTCAAAGTCGTAAACGAAGGTTGCCGCTTCACACAGCCACTGTCCGTAAAGCTTGCCCCACATTGACTTTGCCCAGCCTGTATCGGAAATTGTGAAATGCAGACCGTCGGGGTCTACGTTGTGCCAATACTTTGCGGTATGGAAATGACCCAGAGCGTATTTGTAGTTGTGAGCCGCAATTTTGGGGTAGCCCGTTGTGCCCGAAGTGAAGAACATAAGCATAAGGTCATCTCCGCCGGGAGCGTTCTCACCTCTCTCGAAGTGAGTGCTGTAGAGAACTCTTTCCTCGTCGAAGTTTCTCCAGCCTTCTCTTTCGCCGTTTACAATAATTTTGTGTTCTAGCGAAGGACAGGTTCTTGCAGCCAGCTCAATCTGGTGAGCTGTGTCACCGTCGGCAGTACAGAGAATAGCTTTAACGCCTGCCGCCTGGAAGCGGTACTCAAAATCGTGCTCCTGAAGCTGGTTCGGCGCGGGAATTGCAACGGCACCGAGCTTATTAAGGCCAATCATTGCAAACCAGTACTGGTAATGGCGCTTGAGCACGAGCATAACTCTGTCGCCTTTTTTAATACCGAGGGATTTGAAATAGTTAGCCGCCTGAGCAGAGCCCTTTTTCATATCCTTGAAGGTAATGTGTCTTTCGGTCTTATCGCGTGAGATATGAAGCATTGCGAGCTTTTCAGGCTCTTTGTCCGCAAGCTCATCGACAAGGTCAAAGGCGAAGTTGAAATTTTCTGTATTCTTAAATTCGATTGATGTCGGTGTTCCGTTTTCGTTTTCAACAACGTCAACGTACTTCTGGTAAATACGCTCTTTAGTATCCCTGACCGTTGCGGACTTTGTGTCCTTAACGGTTTTGGCAGGCTGAAGCTCGGGAATAGGCTCGCCCGAAGGGTTGAGAACGATAGCGTAGAAGGTACAATCCTTACCGTCAACGGCAATCATACCGTGAGGTGTCAGCGAATCGTAGTATATACTGTCGCCGGGGCCGAGAATTTCGGAGTGCTCACCAACCTGAACCTTCAGTTTACCTTCGATAACAATATCAAGCTCCTGACCGTCATGAGACGTAAGCTCAATATCCTTGTTCTGGTTTTCCTCGCTGTATGTAGCTTCAACGAAAAGAGGCTCGGCAATTTTATTCTTGAACTTTGCGGCAAGGTTGAAATAAGTCATACCGTGCGCTTTTTCAATTTTCTGACCCTTGCCCGCTTTTGTGAAGACATAGTTTGTAAGCTTGGGAGTGCTACCCTCGATAATACTTGTTACGTCAACGTTGAACGCTAACGCACAGCGGTAAATGAAAGCAAAGTTAAGGTCGCTTTCGCCGTTTTCGCAAGCAAGATATTCGCTTTCGGAAACACCCGTTTTCTCCGCCATCTGCAAAGCGGTATAGCCTTCAATTTCACGAAGTTCTTTGATTCTGGCGGCCATTTCCTTGATTTTAAAATCAAGACCCGTCATTTTCTCCATGGATACATCCTCCTGTTTCATGGGACAAAACATAAAAACCCGTCCCAAAGATATTCTTTGAGACGAGTTAAATATAACCCGCGGTACCACTCAAATTGCAGTAAGAACTGCCCCTCTCAAGGTCTGTCAACCTCTATGCATTCACGCAGCAATCACGGAGAGGTTCTACTGAGCAAAAATCGCCTTTCTTCCTCCCGGCTCGGAAACTACAAACAACGGGAACCCTGCTATGGCTTGCACCGACCGCCATTTCTCTGGAAGCCCGGTATACCGTGCCCTTTTCTTCAACGCCTTTAATCGATATTTAACTCTCTCAAAGATACCACAATTCTATTAAAAAGTCAATAGTTTATTTTTATATAATAATTAAATTAAAGCTTGTTTCTCATTATTTTTCCGCTTATTGTTTTCGGTAGCTCATCTCTGAAGACAACGATTCTCGGATACTTATAAGGAGCTGTGTTTTTCTTGACGTAATCCTGAATCTCCTTTTTAAGTTCTTCCGTAGGCTCTGTACCCTTTGTAAGGACAATGCTTGCCTTGACAACCTGGCCGCGAACCTCATCGGGAGCAGCAGAAACGCCGCATTCAAGAACGTAGGGAAGCTCCATAATAACGTTTTCTATTTCAAACGGACCTATGCGGTAGCCGGATGACTTGATAACGTCGTCAACACGACCGACATACCAGAGGTAACCATCCTCATCACGCCAAGCGGTATCACCGGTATGATAAAGGCCGTCGTGCATAGCCTCGCCGGTTTTTTCCTCATCCACATCAGCACCGGTATAATAGCCGAGGAAGAGTCCGCACGGTTTTTTATTGCCTAATCTTACAACGATTTCGCCTGTTTCGCCGTCGGCAACAGAATTTCCGTCGGGGTCAACAACGTCAATATCATAAAGCGGTGTGGGTTGACCCATAGCACCGATTTTGATTTTTGTGCCGTTGAGGTTTGCGATGGAAAGAGTTGTTTCGGTCTGACCAAAGCCCTCGTAAATTCTCAAGCCGGTTGCCTTTTCAAACTGCTTGAAAACCTCGGGGTTAAGGGCTTCACCCGCTGTAGTTGCGTGCTTTATTGAGGACAAATCATACTGTGAGATATCCTGCTTGCTAAGCATTCTGTACATTGTGGGCGGTGCACAGAAGGTAGTGATGTTGTACTTTGCAAACATCGGAAGAATCTTTGAAGCATCAAAGCGTTCAAAGTCATATACGAATACACATCCCTCGCACAGCCACTGACCGTAAAGCTTACCCCAGAGCGCCTTACCCCAGCCGGTTTCAGAAATTGTGAAGTGAACACCGTCACGCTGTACGCAATGCCAGTATTTAGCCGTAATAAAATGACCCAAAGGATATTTATGGCTGTGAGCCGCAATTTTCGGATAGCCCGTTGTACCCGAGGTAAAGAGCATGATCATCGGGTCATCACCGCAGGCAGCATCCGCCTCACGGACAAAGCGTCTGCTGAACAGACCGAATTCTCCGTCAAAATTATGCCAACCTTCTTTTGAGCCGTTGACAATAATTTTCGTCTTAAGAGTAGGACAGTTTTTCTGTGCCTGGTCAATATAATCGGTTGCCTTACCGTCCGCAGTAACTACAACTGCGCTTACGCCTGCTGCGTTGAAGCGGTACTCATAATCGTGAACAACGAGCTGGTTTGTTGCCGGAATTGCAACTGCGCCAAGCTTATGAAGTCCGAGAATAGCAAACCAGAACTGATAATTACGCTTAAGTACAAGAAGAACTCTGTCGCCCTTCTTGATACCCAGGGATTTGAAATAGTTTGCCGCCTGCGAGGAATACTCTTTGATATCCTTAAAGGTAAATTTACGCTCTGTCATATCATCTGAAATATGAATCATAGCAACCTTTTCAGGATAGTTTCTGCCGATATTGTCGATAACGTCGAACGCAAAGTTGAATTTATCCTCGTTGTGGAACGTAATGCCGTTGCAGACACCCTTTTCGTCAACGGTAGTTGTAATGAATTTATCGCAGATGAGCTTTTCCTCTGCGGTGGATTTACCTGTATTGACGGTGCTCATATGGTTATCGGCAAGCTTTTCATCCTCTGCCATAACCATAGCAAGGAAAAGGCAGTCCTCACCGTCAACAGCTATCATACCGTGGGGAATTGAGCTGTTGTAGAATATGCTGTCACCCTCGTGAAGAACCTCCACGTGGTCACCTACCTGAACCTTAAGAGAGCCCTTGACAACAAGGTCAAATTCCTGACCGGAGTGAGTTGTAACCTCAATAGGCTTTGTCTGAAGCTCGCTTGAATACTCGTACTTTACCCAGTACGGATTGGCAAGCTTGTTCTTGAACTTGGGAGCAAGGTTCTGGATAAGGATACCCTCCTCGTTGGCGGTTACCTGACCCTGTCCTCGTCTTGTAACGTTATAGGTTGTGAGCTTTGCGCTCTGGCCCTCAAGAAGGTCTGTAAGCTCAACGCCGAAAGCAAGCGCACACTTATGAACAAAGGAGAAGGGCATATCCTCCATACCGTTTTCGTATGCAAGATATTCCTCAAGGCTTACTCCTGTTTTCTCAGCCATTTCAACGTCGGATAAGCTGTATATGTCACGAAGCTCTTTAATTCGTTCGGACACCTCTACTAATTTGTTTTCATAAGAATTGTCAAGCATAAATCTCACCCTTTCAGGAATATAAAATATCCAAAAACCGCAAATAAAAAACGCCCCAAAAAGAAACCTTCGTTTCTCTTTGAGACGAATATAAAATCCGCGGTACCACTCAAATTGCAGGAAAACCTGCCACTCACAGGGTCTATCAACCCCTTTGCACTAACGCAGCATACTCGGAAGAAGCCTACTGGAAAAACGTTCGGTTCTTCAACTCGGAAGGGATAGGTTCTGAAACAAGGTACTGTTGGCTCGCAGCAACCGCCAACTCTCTGAAAAACCATAGCTTCAACCGTCTTCGTCATAGTTTTTATTTGCGATATTTTGTTTTGATATATGTTAGCACACAGACATCGGCGTGTCAAGAGTTTTCGGCAAAAAATTCAAGGTATAAAATATTAGATATTAATTAAAACCCCAAAAAGTATTGACAAATATTTATTTTAATGATAACATATCATACAATATTGTTAAATGCTACGAAGGAATTACGTTTTTTTGGTACGGCAGTTCAGAGAGTTGACGGCTGGTGCAAGTCAATCTGTTACAAAAATTCGGTCTCGTTCCGGAGCAGAGCTCCCCAACCGCTTACGGCACGTAAGGAGCTACGGATGCCCCGTTATCATGGCTACAGACTTTATAGAGTCTTAATGAGCGACTGCTTTTGCAGTAATCTGGGTGGTACCGCGGATTTTTGAATTCGTCCCTGAGGTCATAGTTATTGGCCTCAGGTTTTTTGTTTTATTTAACAATAATATTACTATTTTATTTCTGCTACGAAAGGTGAGTAAAATGAGAAAAATCATTATTGCAGACCGTACTGTTGTTCTTAAAGCACAGTCAAAGGACACTTCTCTCAGCTTTAAGGAAAAGGTTGAAATTGCAAGACTACTTGAAAGCGCTAAAGTTCAGGTTGTAGAATTTCCTGCGATTGAGAACGTTAAAATTGATACCCTGCTGCTGAAAACAATCTGTGCTTTTTTGAAAAACAGCACAATGAGCGTTTGCACAGGTATGACCGAAGATGGTGTTGCAAACGCTTGGAACGCAATTTCCGCTGCTTCCAAGCCACGTCTTTCCGTTGCGCTTCCCCTTTCCCCTGTTCAGATGGAATACGTCTGCCACAAGAAAGCGCCCAAAATGCTTGAGCTTATCACCTCACTTGTCAGCAAGGCTGCTTCGCTTTGTGAGGATGTTGAATTTGTTGCGCTTGACGCAACAAGAGCAGAAAAGGATTTCCTTTGCGACGCTATAAATGCTGCTGTCAATGCAGGCGCAAAAACCTTAACAATCTGCGATGATGAAGCTTCAATGCTCCCCGATACCTTTGTAAGCTTTGTTAAGGATATCAAAGAAAACGTTCCTGCTCTGGAAAACGTTAAGCTCGGTGTTATGTGCGACAATAAAAACGGTTGCTCTGCCGCCGCTTCAATGATGGCTCTTGCCGCAGGCGCAGACGAAATCAAGACGGCAAGCGGCAGCAATATGGGAATTGCTCCGCTTCTTACCGTTTCCAACATAGTAAGAAACAGCGGCGACAAGCTTGGAATCAACGCTGACCTTAACTACACGGAATTTTCAAGAATTATTTCTCAGGTTTCCAATATTACAGACGGCAAGCCTACGGCAGACGACACCGCCGTTGCCGTTCCCTACTCAGAATTCAACCTTACCGAAAACGATGATGCACCGACCGTTGCCGACGCAGTCAAAAAGCTCGGCTACGACCTTTCGGAGGATGACCACGCAAAGGTTTACGAAGCATTCAAGGCTCTTGCCAAGAAGAAGCCCGTTTCCAACAAGGAGCTTGACGCAATCGTAGCAACAAGCGCACTTCAGGTTACTCCCGCATATAAGCTTATCAACTACGTAATCAACTCAGGTAACATTATAAATTCATCCGCTCAGATTACACTTGAAAAAGACGAGCAGGAGAAAAACGCAATTGCCATCGGTGACGGCCCCATTGATGCCGCCTTCAACGCAATCGAGCAGATTCTCGGTCACCACTACGAGCTTGACGATTTCCAGATTCAGTCCGTAACCGAAGGCAGAGAAGCCGTCGGCTCCGCTATCGTAAGACTCCGTTCAAACGGCAAGCTTTACGCAGGCAAAGGCATTTCGACGGACATCATCGGCGCAAGCATAAAAGCGTATATCAACGCTATCAACAAGATTATTTTCGAGGAGAACTGATAACTATGAAGCTTTCTTTTTCAACCAAGGGTTGGCACGGATATTCATGGGATGAATTCTGCAACATAGCAGAAAAGCAAGGCTTCAACGGTATTGAGCTCCATAATATCAACAACTCTTCCTTCAGCGAGAAAAACGGTGCGTTTTATTCCACCTCCGCTCAGGCAACCGTACGCAATATGTACGAGAAGAATCTGAGAATTCCCTGTATCGACACTCTTGCAAACCCTGCCTGCGTAGAAGACAGAGAGGCTTTTACCAAAGAGCTTGACAAGTGCCTTGAGATTGCCTGCGCTCTTCACATCCCCTACGTACGTATCAAAGCAACCGATACGGGAGCAGATTACGAAGCACAGAAGAATGAGGTTATAAGCGTACTTTCAGCAATCATTCCCAAGGCAGAAAAGCTCGGCGTTACAATAATCGTAGAAACAGCAGGCATCTTCGCAGACACATCAAAGCTTCTTGAAGTACTCAACACCTTCGCCTGCGACAGCCTTGCCGCTTTGTGGGACGTTTACTCAACATACTTCATAGCCAACGAAGAGCCCGAAGTAACAATCAAAAACCTCGGTGCATACGTAAAGCACGTACACGTCAAGGACGCAATCAAAGAGGACGGTGCCCTCACCTTCTGTCTTATCGGCGAAGGCGAGCTTCCCATTGACGAGGTTGTGCTTTCACTTACTTCCGTCAACTACAACGGCTACGCATCAATCGAATGGGATCCCAGGTGGATGCCCGAGCTTGACGATATGGAGATCATCTTCTCTCACTACGTAAGCTTTATGGCACGCTTCGGAAACACCTCAAGAGGTAAGAAAAACCTTTTCTGGAACAAAGCTCACACAGGCAACTACGTCTGGAAAAAGGAAACGCTTATCGAAAAGACCTTCTCGCAGGTGCTCGACAAAATGGTTGAGGAGTTCCCCGACCAGTATGCTTTCAAATACACAACGCTTGATTACACGAGAACTTATTCACAGTTCCGTGACGACGTTGACGAATGCTGCCGTGCATTCCTTGCACTTGGCGTAAAGCCCGGCAGTCACATTGCTGTATGGGCAACCAACGTTCCCCAGTGGTATATCGCCTTCTGGGCGGCAACAAAAATCGGTGCAGTTCTTGTTACAATGAACACCGCTTACAAAATTGCAGAGGCTGAATACCTTCTCAAGCAGTCTGACACACATACTCTTATTCTTATAGACGGCTGGAGAGATTCAAACTACAACGAAATTATCGGTCAGCTCTGCCCCGAGCTTGAAAACACAGTACCCGGTGAACCTCTCCACTCAAAGAGACTTCCGTTCCTGCGAAACGTTATTACCGTAGGCTTCAAGAAAAAAGGCTGTCTTACATGGGATGAGGCCATCGCAAGAGCATCCGAAGTACCCGTTGAAGAGGTTTACAGAATTGCAGCAAACGTTGACGTAAACGACGTATGTAATATGCAGTACACCTCTGGCACAACAGGCTTCCCCAAGGGCGTTATGCTTACCCACTATAACATAGTCAATAACGGCAAGAATATCGGCGACAGAATGGACCTTTCCACCGCCGACAGAATGATGATTCAGGTTCCTATGTTCCACTGCTTCGGAATGGTTCTTGCCATGACCGCAACAATGACGCACGGCGGCACGATATTCCCCCTGCCCTACTTCTCACCCAAGCCGTCACTTGCCTGCATCAACAACGAAAGAATCACCGCCTTCCACGGCGTTCCGACAATGTTCATTGCTCTGCTTGAGCATCCCGATTTCCCGAAGACAGACTTCTCCTATATGAGAACGGGTATTATGGCAGGCAGCCCCTGCCCCATCTCCGTTATGCAGGACGTTGTCAATAAAATGAATATGAAGGAAATCACCATTGTTTACGGTCAGACCGAGGCTTCACCCGGCTGCACAATGAGCTCAACCGACGACCCGCTTGAGGTCAGAGTTGCAACAGTCGGCCGTGCACTGCCCGAAATTGAGTGTAAGATTGTTAACCCCGAAACGGGCGAAGACTGTCCCGACGAGGTTACGGGTGAATTCGTTGCACGTGGCTACAACATTATGAAGGGCTATTACAAAATGCCCAAGGCTACCGCATCAACAATTGATAAAGACGGCTGGCTTCACACAGGCGACCTTGCCTGCAGAACAGCAGACGGTAACTACCGTATCACGGGCAGACTTAAGGATATGATTATCCGCGGCGGTGAAAACATTTACCCCAAGGAAATCGAAGAGTTCATTTACACTCACCCGAAGGTAAATGACGTACAGGTTATCGGTGTGCCCGACGAAACTTACGGCGAAGAATGCTGTGCTTGGGTTATTCTTCATAAGGGCGAAACCGCAGATGAGGCCGAAATGAAGGCATACGGAAACGCATCAATCGCAAAACATAAAGTGCCGAGATACTTTTTGTTTGTAAATGAATTTCCGATGAATGCCGCAGGCAAGATTCTCAAATATAAAATGCGCGATGAATCTGTTGAAAAATTGGGATTAAAAAAATAATAGAATAACTTTTGCGGATTTGCATTATAAGGGGTGATATAATGTATTTTG
>JAZOMP010000082.1:0-33559 GCA_045654045.1 Acutalibacteraceae bacterium | reverse complement strand
GTTAAACTGCCAAAGAAACCTCGTATGAAAACTCCTTTGAATGGCCGTCGAGCCAGCGGTAATTCCGTGAAAAATGAAAGGTTCGTACGGGGAAGATGTCCTTGACCATCTGACCGCCGACTGAACCGGCTTCACGTGAAGTAAGGTCGCCGTTGTAGCCCTGCTTGAGGTTTACGCCGACTTCGTTTGCTGCTTCCATCTTAAATCTGTTAAGCGCTTCACGTGCCTCGGGTACTACGCTCTTGTTGCTGCTCTTAGCCATTTCAAATTACACTCCTTTGCTGTAAATCTTTCGTTTGTGTTTGCTCTATTATTATTGATGTGTAATCTGCTTTTATTATTGTTAAGTTTTGTTAAGAAAATAAAAAAGAACGCTTATCTTTGCGACAAGCGGTCTTTCTGATTTTTACGGATTAGCCTTTGATGAAATCGATGAAGCCTCTGGGACCGACAACTGCGTTAACAACGTCGTTTGCACCCTTGAGGATAAAGTTGAGAGCCTTATCGCCGAAGCCGGGCTCTTCATCTGCTGCGTAAACGCCGATTTCTACGAGCATATCTTCAACAGCGTCGAAGTAGGGCTGGTCAACCTCGGGGTCGCAGATGGGGTTAGCCGCTGCCTTGTCTGCTGCATCGAGAACTGCCTGCTGCTCAGCTGTAAGCACGTAGCCTGTTTCTGCACAGTATCTTTCAAGATCGGGCAGGTTGTATCTCTGATAATCTCTGAGATTTCTTGCACCGTTGAACTGCGGGAAGTAGTACTCGTCTTCCTTGGGATCGTCACAGTCTTCAACAGTCTTTACGTGACCTGTTGCAAGCTCGAGAGCAAGTGCGATAGCAACGTTGTTGTACTCAAGCTCGTGCTTCTGCTTATAGAAGAACCATGAGGACTCCTTACGGTATGTAGTGGAGATATCAATTGAACCGTCGGGAGAAAGCTCTCTGCCTTTGGTGTTCTCAAACTCTTTACCGGGAGCAACGAAGGATGTACCGGGAGCAGTCGAATCGATGTTGATGATTTCGTCGGAGTTTGTTGTGGGTGCGCTCTTCATAAAGCCGAAAGCGGTGTAGTCACTTGTGATTGCACCGAAGGGAAGACCGTAGCCGGAAATGAAGGAGAAGGTTACGCCTTCCTTCTCAAGAGCGGTCATTGTCTTATCAAGCTTTTTCTTTGCAGCCTGGAAGGCATCTGCCTCTGCCTTTACAACCTTGGACTTGATGAGGTGCTTTACACCGTCATACTTGTCGGTGGGGATAAGGTTACAGAGTGAAGGTGTTGCACAGAGAAGCTCTGTTGCAATGCCCTGAAGAGCCATATCGATAAAGCCGCGGAGAATGGGCTTGGGGAAAATACGAAGAACGATGTTGATGAGGTAACCCCAGGGCTCGCCGATGAGGTTGCCGATAATGCCGTTATAGAAGAGGTCTGCGGAATTGTCGCAGAATTCGCCGGCAAGCATATCTGCAACAACGTCACTGCCGTCCCATGCGCCAACGATACTTACAACGCGGCGGATGTGGTTTTCGGCAACTGTGGGATATGCATCCATATAAGCTGTAACAATGGAAGCACCCATGCTCATGGGAACAAGAACGATATCCTTTGCACCGACCTTGTTTTCCTTAAGAATTTTTTCAACGAACTCGTGCATTGCTGCTACGTTCTTTGAAGTGTAGGAAAAAGCGTTGAAATTGAAGACATAGAGGTAATCCTCGAAGTTCTCGCCGAACTTTTCGCGTGCGATATCCTTACAGGGAATTGAGGAGTAGAAGCGGTTCTTTGCTTCGCTCTCGTATCTGCCGTCTTCAAGAGTTGCATAGGGGAACTCGGAAACAGGTATAGCGTATCTGGGGGTAACTACTCTCGGGTCGCCGTTGCCGTCCTCACCGACAATATTGAACTTGAAAAGGTCGCGGACAATCTTGTCAACCTTGTTCTGGTCGATGATGTTTGTGCCGAGAACTGCGGAGGTGAGAAGCTCAACAACTGCGCCGACAATAGCGAGAATTGTGCTTGTGTCGCTGAAAGCCTCGTCAAAGCTGTTGAAAAGGTTCCATCTGGACTGGTACTTGCCCTCTGCAATAAGGGGAGCATAATTTTCGTAGTCCTGAAGTGTGCCCTTTTCAAAAGCACCTTCCTGTGTGTAGCTCTCATCAAAAAGATAAGAGTAGCTCTGACCGATACCGGTTACGAAAACAACAAGACTGTTTTCACCCTCGGAAAATGCGCTTTCAAGGGAGTCTGCCGTTGTAATTTCGGGCTGCTCTGCGGTTTCAGCAAAGCTGGGCACGAGAACCATAGGCACGATCATTGCAATTGAAAGAATAATTGCTATAAGTTTTTTCATGGTAATCCTCCTGTTCGGGTTTATTATTACAGTTTAATATAATATCACTTATTTTCTTTATTTTAAATACATTTTTAAATTTTTCGCCTTTTGTACAAAAACAAAGGTTGATTTATATCTATTTTGACCATAGACCAACTTGTCTTTTTATATTTACATTTAAATATAATAATGTTAATATATAAACATCATAAATATTTCCGCTTGAGCAATAAAAAGCGGAAGAAAGAGGTAACCTTTATGAAAAAAACAATCACAGCAATTATCGCAGTTTTACTGTGTGTTTGCATAATTATGCCTACAGCGGCATTTGCAAACAGCACGGAAGAAGCAACCTACAACTCTGTTGAGGAGTACGTTGCACTTGCAAACGAAGAAAGCGGTGACGATTCTCTGGAAACAAAAATCTTTTTCGCAAAGCTTCTCAACAAGATAAGCAATTTCTTCATCAACGGCGTTCTGGCAAACGTACTTAACGCTATCATTCCCGATTCTGCAGCAGTTGCAGATTTCGAGGAATTCAAGCTTGAAAAGTACGACAACTTCTACGCAGGTATGGATAAGTTCATCGACGAGCCTCAGGGTGACAAGGTGTGGAGCCTCGGCTACGGCAAGGCTTCCGTGCTTCCCGCAGATTTCGGCACAAAGAAGTACGCAAAGGGCGCATACATTCCCTACATCTTCGGCGACAGCATGTATAAGGACGAGGACGGCGTTGAAGAAGACCTTATGGTAAGAACAGTTGTTATGGACGACGGCTCCGGCAGAGGCAAGGTTGTTTTCATTGCTCTTGATGCTATGGGCTTTGCCAACGCAGACGTAAGACTTGTCCGTGAGGGCCTTAAGGAAATCGCAAAGAAGCACAACATTGTCAGCATCAACGTTTCCTGCACACACATTCACACAGGTATCGACTCACAGGGCGTATGGACAGACCCCATCGGCTGTATCATCAACAACATTTTCAGCAAGAACGTAAGATACGGTGTTGAGCGCTCATTCATCGATGCAGTTGTAAAGGGTTCCAAGAAGTCAGTTGAGGAAGCTCTTGCAAACATGACAGAGGGTAAGCTCTACTACGCAAAAACAGACGTAGGCGAATACGTATACGACAGAACAGCTCCCATTGCTTACGATCCCTTCCTCTATAAGCTTGAGTTTGTTCCCTTTGCTGAAAACGCAAAGCCCACAATCATTGCTACATACGGCTGCCATCCCGAATCCGCAAGCTACGACTGGGCAAGTGCCGACCCTGAAAAGTCACTTTCCTTTGACACAAAGTTCACACCCGACTTTATCTGGCACGCTGAAAAGGTTATTAACGATGCAGGCTATAACTTTATCTTCATCCAGGGTAACGTTTCAACCGTTACATCTTCAAGAGGTCTTACAGGCGACGGTATTGACGACTTCCCCGGCAACGCTCACTACACAGCAGTACGCTACGGCTACGAAATCGGCTACATCCTCCTCGGTATGAGCATGACAGAAGAAGAAAGAATTGCTCTCAACGAGGCAACGGGCGACAGACTCGGCGTTAAGATTTACGCAGACAAGCCCGACGAATACCCTCACTACACAGTATGGTACGACGGCCTTGAAACAGTTGAGGCTGTTGAAGTCAAGCCCGTGCTCAACATCAAGCACAAGCAGTTCACAGTCAGAATTGACAACAATATCATCACTCTCCTCGGCAAGACATCTGTTGCTGATAACTTCGTTCTTAAGGATGACAACGGCAGACACTACACCGTTTCTGAAGTAGGCTACCTTGAAATCGGCGACGAAATGAAGGTATATATGAGCCCCGGTGAAACCTTCGGCGAACTCTTCCTCGGCGGCAGCGGCGCAGAAGGCTTCGAGCTCAAGCCCATCAGAGAGTATACAGGCGAAGATATTATCGTTATGGACCTTATGAATGACGCCGCAGGCTACGTTGCAAATCCCGCAAACTACGTTCTTGCAGGTCTTCAGTTCAACGAAGGCTCAGGCGAATTCGACTCCGACACATGGTGCCTTATCTCCTACGGTAAGGGTGCTGCTACAGCATTCATCGGCACATTCTATGAGATTTACGACAGCGTAAGAAAGTAAAATAAAACGAAGTTGGTGACTTCTTGTATGAAAAAGAACAAGCCAAAAATTTATACCACAGCCACGGCGCATCTCGATACGTCGTGGCTGTGGCCGCTTGAAGAAACAATAAACAATTATATTCCTGACACAATACGCAGCAATTTCAGGCTGCTCGAAAAATACCCCGAATACAAATTCAATTTCGAGGGCAGCTACAGATACGAGCTGATTAAGGAATACTACCCCGAGGATTTCGAAAAAATCCGCAGATATGCTAAAGACGGCAGGTGGCACCCCTGCGGTGCATGCTATGAAAACGGTGACGTCAATATCCCCTCCCCCGAAGCACTCACTCGCAATATTCTTTACGGCAACGGCTTTTTTGAAAAAGAGTTTAGCATTCACTCGAATGATATTTTCCTGCCCGACTGCTTTGGCTTCGGCAGAGCTCTGCCTTCCGTTGCGGCACATTCGGGGCTTACAGGCTTTTCCACAGGCAAGCTCTTCTGGGGCTGTGCCGTTGACATTCCGTTTGATACGGGCAAGTGGACAGGTCCCGACGGGAAAGGAATATGGGCGGCGCTTATGCCGTTTTCGTACACAACCGCCTTTAAAAAAATGGAAAAGGCAAAGCGTATACACGAGAAGATTGCCGGCAACCGCAAGAAAAATCTGCCCGACATAACCTTTGCCTACCATGGCATAGGTGACAGAGGCGGTGCGCCGTACAAGGGCTCGGTTAAAAACGTTGTTGAAGCACAGCGCAACAACAGCAACGCTGAATTTGAGGTTTACTCGGCAACAACGAAAGAGTTTTTTGACGCCGTTGACAACCTGCCTGAAGAGGAAAGAAGCAGGCTTCCCGTCTACGATGGCGAGTTTCTGCTGACTGCTCACGGTGCAGGCAGTTACACCTCCCGAACGGTAACAAAGCGTTGGAACAGACGGTGTGAGCTTCTTGCAGATGCCGCAGAAAGATTTGCAAGTGCGGCACTTGTAAACGGACTTATCAAATATCCGCAATACGGAATTGATTCAGCCTGGAAAAAGACAATTGCTCACCACTTCCACGACGACATTACGGGCACGTCCTTTGAGGAGTGCTATAAGCGCAACCACAACGATTACGTTCAGGCAATGAACACCCTTTCGGCGGAATACACAGCCGCATGTAAGGCTCTTTCAAGCGAGCTTGATACCGACTTTGCCGAGGGTATTCCCGTTGTTGTTTCCAACCCCGTACAGACCGCCTCAACAAGAAAAGAAGCGGTTAAGGTAAGAATAAAAGGCACGGCGGAAAACTACCGTGTTTTTAATAAAAACGGTGAGGAAGTCCCCTCACAGACAAGGATTATTTCAGCAGAAGAAAGGGAAATCACATTTACGGCAGAGGTTTCCTCAAACGCCCTTGCGGTTTACGATTTGCGTGAAGCAGACAGGGCTTGCGAAATTGCAACAGACCTTAGCGCTTGTGAAAGCCGCATTGAAAACAAAAACCTGAAGGTTGAAATTGATTCAGACGGTAATATCTGTTCGGTTTTTGATAAAAGGCTGAACAAAGAGCTGCTGGCAAATCCGATAAGGCTTCTTCTTTTAAACAACACCCACAGCTTTGACTGGCCTGCGTGGGAAGTGAAGTACGCTGACCTTTGTGAAAAGGCTTATGCAAAAGCCGCAAAGCCAACGGTAAAAATCCTCGATAACGGCGCGTCGCTTTGTTCACTTGAAATCACACGTACGGCAGGCAAATCGACATTTAAACAGATAGTTTCTTTAGACAGCGAAAGCGAATACGTTTCCGTTTACAACGAAACAGACTGGCGAGAAGAAGCAACGCTTCTTAAAGCGGAATTCAGCTTTACCGCAGAAAACGATTTTGCAAACTACGATATCGGAATGGGCTGGACAAGACGCGGCACAAACACCGAAAAGCTGTGCGAAGTGCCTGCACAGAAATGGGCAGACATCACGGCAGAGGATGAAAGCTACGGCGTTTCGGTTTTCAGCGACTCAAGAACAGGTTGGGATAAACCTGACAAATCCACTTTAAGGCTTACCCTCATACACACACCCTTTACGGGCTACCGCTGGGAATGCTCACAGCACGTTATGGATATGGGCCATAACCGCTATTCGTTTGCGGTTATGGGTCACAAGGGCGCACCTGAAACGGTAACACACTATGCCGATAATTTCTGCCAGCCGATGCATACCTTTGTAACAGAAAAGCACAGCGGCACTTTCGGCAGAGAATATGGCTTCGCTACGCTCAACAACGACTCTGTGCGCATTACAGCACTCAAAAAAGCACAGGACAGCGACAGAATTGTTTTCCGTGTTACGGAGTGCTCGGGCAATGGCGCAGAAAATATTCAGGCAACATTCGCAAGGCCTGTTATTGAAGCGTATGAAATAAGAGGCGATGAAGCCGAAATCGCCCCCTGCCCCGTTAAAGACGGCAAGCTGTGCTTTGACATAAAGCACAACGAAATAAAGAGCTTTTCTCTCGTCTTTGAAAAGGCAGAAAACAAAGCCGACTGCGGCAAAAAAATCGAACTCAATTACAACGCAACGGGTATTACGGCAGACAGCAACCGCAACACGGCAACGCTTAAGGACGGTATTTCCGTGCCCCGTGAGCTGACGCCCGATAAACTGCTCTTTGCAGGCGTTGAATACGAGTTTTCAGCTAACGGCACAAACTGTCTGGTCTGTGACTCAGGAAAAATTGAGGTTGGCGAAGGCTATCAGACACTTCATCTTCTTTTAACCTCGCTTGAGGGCGATAAAACGGTTAAATTCCGTTGCGGCGAAAAGACTTACGAAATACCTGTACAGGACTGTTTTGAAGAAATCGGTTACTGGGATTTGATGCAGGAAAAACTCACGGGCTATATCAAGCCCCTGCCGCAGGCACTCACCTTTACCCACACGCACGGCAAGGACGGCAACCTCGTTGCAAAGCAGTTTTACCTTTTCCACGCTGAAATACCGCTCGACGGAAGCGACACGGTAATACTTCCCGAAGACGAAAGCGTTGTAATTTTTGCTGCAACCGCAACAAAAACGGATATTGCCTTTACCAAGGGGGACGAACATTTCGATTCACTCAAAAAGCGTAAATTCGACTATGAATTTTCACCGTATGCGGTTAAGCGTATGAAACCCAACGCTGCCGAACGCATACTCGACAGATTCCTTGACAGAAACTTTACCGTTCACATAAACGACGGAAGCTTCTATAACAAATTCTCGCTCGGCGAACTGTACTACATACTCCGCAAGCTGAGTGAAAGCACCAACTACAAAAAGCAAGTTCAAAAGCTGACCGACAGCAGAAAATAACACAAAGGAGATTAACGGTATGAAAAACACAAGCAAAAAAGTTATATCCGTTTTACTCGCAATTACCCTTCTGTTCACAGGCACAACCTTCGCCACAGCCACCGACGGCGAAGCCGCAGACAACAGCGGTATTATGTTTGCAACAAACTTAATAAACGGCCTTCTCAACGCAGTTTTCAAGGGCTTCGGCTCACTTTTCCCCAATGACGCACCGGACATTGAGGATTACAAAAGCGAAAACTTCTACGAGGGTATGGACACCTTTCTTGACGAGCCGGCAGAAAGCGCAAAATGGCAGCTCGGTTTCGGCAAGGCAAGCATGGTACCCGAAAACCTGAGAGACGGCTCCAAAGAGTACTACACAGGCGGTTATTTCACGCAGAAAATAAACGGTGTATATGATGACCAGGGCGCAAACGCCGTAGCAATGACGGACTCCTCCGGCAGAGGCACAGTTGTTATGGTTGCTATTGACGGTATAGGTGTCAACAATGACGACGTGCGCACAATCCGTGCAATGGCAGAAGAAAAGCTGCTTGCAAAGGGTGTGTTCAGCGATATCGTTGCAATCAATATCAACGCAACCCACTGCCACACCGTTATTGACACACAGGGCTTCGGTCTTGAGCTTATCGGTAAGGTTTTCCAGAACCTTTTCTCCTTCCTTCCCTTTGTTGAAAAGACAAGAAGCATCAACCCCGAATTCCATACGCTTATGCTTGAGGGCGCATCCGACGCAATTGTTCAGGCATATATGAATATGGAACCCGGTGAGCTTTACTACTTTGAAACTGTCGGCATCGGCAGAAGCGAAAGAAACGGCACGTATCCCGACGATGAATACGGCTATCTTTACAATAAGCGTTACAACACAGAGGCTTACCAGAACTTCATCGCCTGCTTCAAGTTTGTACCCGACAACCCCGAATCTGCTCCTACTGTATTCGCTAACGTAGGCGGCCACCCCACAACAATCAACAGATCAACGAAGCTTCTCTCCGCTGACTATCCGCATTATATTGAAACAAAGATGAACGATGCCGGTATGAACTTTATGTTTGTTCAGGGCGCACAGTCCCCGATTTCAGTAAGTGCAGGTGCTGTTGAGACACCCGAAATTCTTGAAGAGGTTGCCGCAGAAGTTGCCGAAGACCCCATTGTCAAGGATTATGAGCAGCCCAAGAAGCTCGGCTACGAATTCGCAAGACTTATACTTGAAGCAGAAAAGAACGCTGTTAAGGTTGAGCCCGTAATCAACGTAAAGATGGCCGAGGTCACAGTACCGCTTGAATACGGTCTGCTTGAGCTTGGCGTAGCAGCTGACCTGCTCGGTACAACAATAGTACGCGACTCCTCCGCACCCGCAAAGTTCTCCGTAATCAGCGAAGTCGGCTACCTTGAAATCGGCACGGATATCGTTATGCTCACGGTTCCCGGCGAGCTTATTCCCGAGCTTGTTTACGGCAACGTTGTTGACAAGACAGAAGCTTACCTCGGCACAGACTGGGAGCTTGACTGCACAGCTGACCTGCTTGACGAGGACAAAACAGTTCTTGTAATGGGTCTTTGTAACGATGCACTCGGTTACATCGTTCCCGACAACGACTATGCTCCCTTTATTGCAGATTCTCTCTGGAACACCGATGCAGGCGAAAAGCTCTGGGGTCCTGCACACAGACACTATGAGGAAATGCTTACAACAAGCAGTAAGGCAGGCTCCACAATCATCGGCGCACTCAACAAGCTTGTAAACGAAGTAAAATAACAAAACAACATTTTTTCAGGAGTGAAAAATTATGGCAAAAAAGCAAGAGCCCGTTTCAAGCTCCCGTGAATCCTTTGAAAAGCTCCGTGCCCTGCAGGAGCAGCAGGCTGAAAACGCCGCTGCTGAGCAGGTGCCCAACCGACGATACGTCGGCACAAAGGAAACACTCGGCTTCATTATATGGGATGCAGCACAGAGCTTTAACATCAATATTTATTCCGACCGTTTCATAACCAGTATTGTCGGTGTTGACCTTGGCCTGCAGACCCTGGTTAACTCCATCAACAGCGTGTGGGATATAATAAACGATATTTTCTTCGGCGCTGTTGTAGACAAGACCCGTACACGCTGGGGTAAATTCAGACCCTACCTTCTTTTCCTTGCTGTTCCCGGCTGTATTCTCACGTCACTTTACTGGCTTATGCCCCACCTTTTTACGGATTCATCATCAACAGATATCGTCAAATTCATTTTCTACCTTTTCTTAACGGTTGCCCGTGAAGGCGTAGGCACATTCCAGACCATTTCAAGAACAGGTCTTATGTCCACAATTACGCCTCATCCCGTTGACCGCACCCGCCTGATTACCCTTGCAAACTTCGCTTCGGGCTTCTTCGGCGAAAAGCTTCCTGAGCAGGCGGTAACAATCCTTATCGACGTACTGCGCAATATGTACATTCAGGATTCAACAAAGCTTTCCAAGGCTTATACCAACCTGTTTTGCGGTATGGGTATTTTTACAACCGTGGCATCCAGCTTATCATCATTCTGGTTCTTCTACAACTCAAAGGAAAGAGTTATGCAGTCGGTCAAGTCACCGAGCATTATTCAGTCGGTTAAATCCGTTATCCGGAATAAGCCTCTGCTTCTGATTACTATCTCCGACTTCCTCAGCGGCTTTGCGATCAAGGGCAGAGAGGACGATTACTACACAGACGTTCTTCACTTCTCGTCAATGACACTTGTCGCCGGTATTCCTGCCGCACCCATCAGCCCGCTGAGCTATTCGTGGGTACCGTGGATGAGAGCTCGCTTCTCGAGCCGACTGCTGTACATACTCGCAAAAGAAATCGGCAATATTCTCTATGTTCCCGTTTTCCTGTTCGGCTGTATCGGTATGAAGAAGGATTACTCGGGCGGTATGTACCAGAAGGTTGTACCCATGGGCTTTGCAATGGCTCTGTGGGAGCTTATCTGGACACTGTTCTTCGGACTTAAATCCGTTATCGGTACGGAAATGTACAACGAAGCAATGGACTACTGCGAATGGAAAAACGGCTACCGCACAGAGGCTATGGCTTCCGTTGCAAAGGGCATAGCTGCAAAGATTTCCTCCAACACTAGTGCCGTTGTTACAACAGCAATGAAGAAGGCTATCGGCTACGAGGCAAACGCTTTCAGAGCCGGTACGGAGCAGACAGACAAGGTAAAGTTCTTCCTGTTTGCAATGTTTACTATTATTCCTGCCGTTACAGGCTCACTCGGCATTATCCCGATGCTGTTCTATGACCTGAATAACGATAAAAAGGAAAAAATGTACGCAGAGCTTCTTGCACGCCGTAACCTTATGTCTGCCGCAGCTTCAACCGGTGACGTCGAAACAATGGAGCTTGCCGCAAAATCGCAGATAAAGGACTGAGGATACTCTAATGGAAGTAAGATACATTAAACCCGAAGAGGCTGTTGATTATTTAAAGGTTTCCGCCGCTTCGTTCATATGGAAGTTTGATGCCGGGGTTGACAACGAGGTAGAGGTGCCCGTGCTTGCTGCATTCAATGATGGTAAGCTGATAGCAGGCGCAGAAATGTTCAACTTCAAGACAAACTTCTGCGGCAACATTGTTAAAACCATTGATATAAGCGGTATCTGCTCACAGCCTGAGGAAAGAAGAACGGGCGGAGTAAGAGCAATATTCAACGAAATCGGCAGGTCTGCCGTTGAAAACGACTGGAGCTTCGGCTTCCTTCGCCCGTTTTCAATTGCCTGCTACGAAAAATTCGGCTACGCAAACCTCAACCGCACGTTTGCCATAAGAGTCCCGTTTGCGAATATGACCCATATCCCCCGCAATACGGACGTTGAATTGTACAACGGCAGTCAGCTTGAAGAAATCTGCACCCTTCACAACAAGTGTGCCTTCAAAGAAAACCTGATGTGCCTGCGTGAGGACGCAAAGCATTTCTGCGACAAGCCTATTGAAGAGGCTTCCTACACTTATCTTCACCGTGATGCTTCGGGCGAGGCAGACGGCTACGTGCGCTTCAAGGTAAACCGTGACGAGCGTGTACTTGTTGTTCAGGAATTGTTCGTGTTGAACAAAGAGTCTATAATCGGCTTGCTCGGCTTTCTTCGCAACTACGACGGTATAGTTGATTACCTTCGTGCGAGAGGACAGTATCAGGGCTCTCCGCTTTCCTGCATTGCAGACAGGATCGATGACGTTGTTTACGAGCCTGACGGGGGCTTTGCCGCCAGAATCTACAACATCCAGAAGCTGCTTGAATGTAACGCTTACCCCGAAAAACACGGTAAGTTCAGTATTCTCAGCCTTGACGAGTTTGAGCAGAACAAGGGTATATTTGAGGTTGAGTACGAAAACGGCAAGGCAACCGTTACCAGAAGAGACAGCGGTGAATACGATATTTCGCTCACCCCTCCTGCCGCCGCAAGGCTTATACTTGCAGGCGAGGGACACAACGCACACACCGCCTCTTTTATAGACGGAGTTGAAATCAAAGGCAACGCAGACGATTTCTTCAGAGCCTTCCCCCACCGCATAACCTGCCTTTATGACAGCCTCTGGTCAACATAAATTACAAGTAATAATTCAAGCCGGTTTCCTTAAAAACAGAAACCGGCTTTTATAAAACGGGGAGATGATTATTATTAAAGTATTTAAAAAATTCATAAGCATTACTATGGCTCTGACCCTTACAGCCTCGTGCTTCACGGTTGCGGCATCCGCAAAGGAAAGCAGCTTTGACGTAACGCAGGCGGTTATCGTAACGGACGAAACACCGACAATTCAGGAAAACTACGCAGCCCAAAGGCTGAAATATTACCTTGACAAAATTACCGGCGGTGATATACAAATCATTACAGACGGTGACGAGGCTGAATACGAAATATCCGTAGGTGCAACAAACCGCTCCGAAAACGATTTTTCAGAATCGGTTGACGGAAGCTACACAATAACCTCAACCGAAACCGACGTTATTATTCACGGCGCAGGCAACAAGGGCACAATAAACGGCGTATACGCCTTCCTCGAAAAATACTGCGGATGTCATTGGTATGAGGCAAAGGTTATCGTAACACCCGAAAACGATGCGCTCACAGTACCCGTCGGAATTGACGAAGAATATACTCCGTTTTTCGAGTATTCCGAAACCGATACAACCAGCGCGTATGACCCCGAATTTTCCGTTGCCAACGGTCTGACAGGCGGTATTTACAAAGACCTTTCAGCCGAGCAGGGCTATGCGGTCGAATATATCGGCGGCTCAAGCCACACGCTTGTAAACCGATACTGCAAGCCTTCGGTTTATTTTGAAGAGCACCCCGAATACTTTGCCTTGCACGGCGGCAAAAGAGTAACAAGCCAGCTCTGCCTTACAAACGAGGACGTCAAGGACATAGTCACAAACGAGATTTTTGATATGCTCAAAGAGCAGCACAACCCCCAGGCCACCGAGCAGATTCTTTCAATAACCCAGGCAGACAACGGCGAATACTGCCAATGCGAAAGCTGTGCGGCACTTGATAAGCTAAACGGCTCGCAGGCAGGCACAATGCTCACCTTTGTAAACGAAATTGCCGAAAGAATCAAATCCACCGGCAAATATGATAACATTGTTTTCGACACCTTCGCCTACCAGTACACACGAAAAGCACCTACTGCCGTTGTACCCCGTGACGACGTTATAGTGCGCCTTTGCTCTATAGAGTGCTGTTTCGGTCACACGCTCGACGACCCCAAATGCAAGGTGAATACACAGTTTATGCAGGACCTTGTAGAATGGAACAAAATCTGCGACAGACTTTATATCTGGCACTACAACCTCAACTGTGACGAGAGCATTAATATTTACGCAAACTTCGGAACACTTCAGCGAAACACACAGATTTTCTACGAGCACAACGTAAAGGGCATTTACCAGCAGGGTGTGTTCTACATAGCGGAAAGCGACGCTGAATTCGGCGAAATGAAGAACTATCTTCTTGCAAAGCTTATGCAGAACCCCTACCTTGATTTCGAGGCTGAAATGCTCGGCTATGCACTGGCTGTTTACGGGCCCGGCGGAAAGCACATAAAAGAATTTATCGATATCGTAACAGCCCATGCCGTAACAAGCACAAAGCACCTTAAGCTTGAAGAGGATTCCCGCTTCTCTCTGCCCGGTATGATGCCGTGGGAGGTAAGCCACTGTGACGAGCTGTGGGAGCTTGCAAAGGCTGAAGCCGAAACCGAGGAACAGCTCAACCGTGTTCTTCGCTCCGAGCTTTGCTGGAGATACTGGAAATGCTCAAATATGCGCAGTGAATTTTCAAGACTTCAGCATCCGTACCTCTGGATGAAGGCAAACAAGGATTTGTACAACGACTTCGTTAAATTCGGTGTAACCCGTATGGGCGAAAGACCCGGACACTACCTTTCAAGCAACGATTTAAGACACCTTACACGCAGGATTTATACATGGATTACACTTTACGACGAGCCGATATGGGATGCAATAAACCCCTATGCGGTTAAGATGTATGAATGGCTTGAAAAATCCTACAACTTCTTCCACCCTGCATTATATTAAAAACAATAACAATATATAAAGAAAAGGGACTGCCTCGGGCAGTCCCTTAATTCATTGCTTGTTTTATTTAACAACTTAACCTATGCCAATCAGACTTCCGAGAGCCTTGAAAAGATTTACAATTGTAAGTAAAGGCATTTCGGAGAAGCCGTTGGGTCCGTAATTATCATACAGCCAGAGGCTGAGGTTTGTGAAGAAGGTTGAGGGCTCTTCGGGAACACTTGCCTGTCTTACGCCAATCTTGACGAGGATAGCGACAAGTCTGTCTTCAACCTCTTTCTGCTGACCGTCATAGCAGGCCTTGTTTGCTACGAAAGCTTCTGCTTCGGCAAGAGCCTCGCTGAGCTCCTTGGCATCCTCTTCGCTGAGTGTTGAAGTATCAACAGCCTTTGCTTCGGGGATATAGTGGTTGTTGAGCGCACGGGGGTCTCTTCTGCCGCTGAACTGCGGGAAGTCTGCTACGGAGTAAACGTCCTTGATATCGTCTGTTGCAAGAATTCTTGTTGCAAGTGCGATAATAGCATCGTTTCTTGCTGTCTGCTCGTGACCCTGACCGTCGAAATAGAAGGTATGGTCGGGAAGAAGACCTGTTGAAGCGTCAACTACACCGTCGGGAGAAAGGTGGTTATGAGAAGGATCGGAGCAGTTGGGGCTTGTGTTAGCCTGTACATAATCGTCGCCGAGTGTTTCGCCGACAATTGCACTCTTAACACCCATAGCTGTAGAAGAAAGGTGGATAATACCGTCTGCATTGTCGTTGTTCCATGAGTTACCGATAAGGTACATCGGTACGTCGTAGTCAACGATATCGAAAACCTCTACGCCCTTATCGACGAGGGTCTGGATATTCTTGTTGGAATTGAGCTGAGCCTGATAGAAGCGGTCTGTCTGCTTCTTGATACCGGGCTTATCTGCAAGCACAGCAGCTGCTGCCTCGGGATAATCTTCCTTCGGGCAGAGACCCCAGATGCTTGTAATGTTGCCTGCAATATCATCTACAAGACAGTCTGCAACCTTGTGAAGAGCCTTTGTAAGAACCTGGTCGGGAATGATTCTGGCAATAACCTCAATCATTCTTGCTTCTTCCTCGTCCATAAGTGCCTCAAGGAAGCCGTTGTAGAGGAAGTTTGTATCGAAGAAAGCGAAATCCTTTCTGAGAAGGTCGCCAACGATTGTTGAACCGTTGAGAGCAGGAACAATATAAACAACCTTTTCAAGCTTGTCCATAACGTCGGGATAGTAGTCAAACAGAGCGTTTGCAATTGAGCCGCCCATACTGATGGGAACGATGTTGACCTTTTCGTGACCTGTTTCTTCAAGAACCATCTGAATGAAATCGTAAAGCTCGTTTACGGTGTTTTCAAGATTGCTGAAGGAGTTGTATGCGAAGTAGTAAAGGTGATCCTCGCCTGCCTGCTGAGCAAAGTTCTGGAGAGGAATGTTGTGGTAAATCTGCTCCTTCTCATAATCTGAGCATTCAGCTACGGAGTAGAGATACTTTTCAACCTCAAGGTTACCTGTGTTCTTACCTGTTGTTTCGTCGCAGAGGTTTACTTCAAATGCATCCATAAGGATGGAGCAGAGAGCATCGGAAAGACCGATATCTGCCTGGAAGAAAAGGGTAAGAAGAACGGGGAAAACAGCCTTCATAACAATCGAGCCTACGTTGACAACTGCAGGGAAAGCGGTTACTCTTTCACCCTCTGCATCAAGCATATAATCGCCGTTGTCTTCAAGCGCCCATACGTTGGACTGACCGATACCGGGAACAACAATTGCAGGACAGGTGTCGCAATCGCCCTGACACCCGGTTTTGACTGTTGCGGATGCACTCATTGAAACCATTGAAAATGCAAGCGCAAAAACGAGTACGAGAGAAATAACTTTTTTCATAACAATACCTCTTTTTGCTTTATATTTTACTTACCGAAAACCATATCGGCAAGCTTTCTTACGGGAGAGAGAATTCTGTCAACGGGGCTGCCACCGCCGAAGAGGAAGAGTGAGCCCTTGCTCATTGCGTATGTAACCTTCTCAAAAACGGGGTCAAGCGGAGAATCTTTAGCGGCTTCAATATTTTCGTAGCTGGGTGCACCGACCTGATGGAGTGCGGCAATTATTCTTGCCTCTGCCGCCTCAACTCTGGGCTGGTCGGCAACAGTCATTTTAAGAACAGCCTCGCACTCTGCAATTGCGGCGTTAAGCTCTGCCTTGTCTTCTTCGCTGAGTGTTGACTGGTCAACTCTCTTTGCATCGGGCAGCTTCCAGCGGCGGATACTCTGTGTATCACAGGGGCCGTTGTACTGCGGATAATTCTCGGGGTCGGAATGAACGTCTGTTACCTCGCCGAGAATAATAGCTTTTGCAAGGTTGAGAACAACGTCATTATAGCCTACTTCGTGGTACTGGTCAAGGAAAACCCACGTGTTTTCTGGCAGAATTGCGGTTGAAGCGTCAACCATATTGTCGGGTGAAACATGGTTGTGGTCGGGGTTGTCGCAATATGTATTCTTTTCGTAATCAACGTCGGCAAGAGTCTGCTGACCTGCCGCACCCGTTGCGCCGAGAGTTGTGGAGTTGAGGTTTACTATACCGTCGGAATTTACCTTTTCTGCGGAAGCAACAATATTGAAGTACGTGTACATCTGCTCGCCGAGGTCAAGGTTTGAGCCTGCGATTGAGTTTACACGAACACCGTCTGCTACAGCGTCAAGAATATTCTGCTTGAGGTTGAGTCTTGCAGTCTGGAAGGCATCTGTTCTCTCCTTAAGAACAGGCTTGTCGGAAAGATATCTTGCGGCAAGTGCCTCGTACCTGTAGGAGGGAAGCATAGCCCAGAACTGCGGACAGTTGAGCATAAGCGTGTCAAGAATTGCGCTCATTGCACCCGTAAGAAGACCGTTGATAGCCGCACGGGGAACGATATGAAGAAGTGAGTTGATGAGGTAGCCGAGTGTGGGCTTGCCTTCGGACTCGATCATAATCTGCTCAAAGAACTGATGGTAAAGGTATTCGTCCTCAAGCCTCCACTCTCTTGCGTAGAAATCGGCAACGATATCCGTACCGTCAAGGCAGGCAACAGCGTTTACAATCTGGTCAAGCTCGCTGTGGCCGTACTTTTCAAGGTAAGCGGTGAGAATTGTACCGCCAAGGCTTACGGGAAGAAGAGAAACCTTGTCGTGACCCGTCTGCTCTTTAACCATCTTTATGTATTCAGCAAGGTCGTCTGCCGAATCCATAGGGTCACCTACAAGATTGAAGGTGAAGAAATAAACGTGGTCTTCGCCTATTTCGTCAACAAGTGCCTGCATAGGTACCATTCTGTAGGTCCAGTCAAGGTCCTCGTCAGACATATGCTCAAGCGAATAATTCCAGCGCTTTGTTTGGAGGTTTTCTACGTGGTTGCCCTCTTTGTCACAGCGCTGATACTTGAAAATATCGGAAACGAGATTGTAAGCAACCTTGTCAACGCCGAGATTTGTCTGCATAAAAATACTGCCGACAACGCTGAGTATTGCCTTTACGATAGCACCGGTTGAAAGTGCTTCCTCGTTAAGGATAAGAAGCGTAGAACCGATGTGGTTGCCGTTATACATAACAGGCTCATCGTTTTCATCGTAAAGATACGTGGGAGAATGGTTGATACCGGGAAGAACAATTACGGGCGAATGCTCGCAGTTGCCCTTGCAATCCGTTTCAAGCGTTGATGCATTGACACCTGCCGCACAGACAGAAGCCAGCATAGCTGCACTAATCATAAATGCAATCACTCTTTTAAACGTTTTTTTCATAATTTATTCAAGCCTCCTGAGCTTTGATAACAATCGCCTGACCCGCTTTGAGGTTGAGACTTATTTTTTTGTCAGCAACGGTTACGTCACCGATATATTCGTTACCCTCTGACGTGATGTTATAAACCTTTGCTTTTTCAAAATCGGCATCGGGTATATTCCATTCGCCGTCTTTGCCGTTTTCGGAGTATGCAATGAAAATTCTGTTTTCTTCATTCAGGGGAAGAATAACGTCGTTACCGCTCTTGAGAACAACACCGTTTTTAGTTATTGTTTTTGTTTTGCCCGTGCTTTCAACTCCGTCGGAGAAGCTGACGATATAGTTCCCTTCATCCTCAACGTAGCTGAGTCTCTTATAGCGGTTAAGGTAAACGTACGGAATATGGTGGGTACAGAATTCCTTAATAAACAGCGGAACCCATACTTCCTTTTCTGTTCCGTTCCTCATCCAGATATCCTCGCCGTGCATCGTGCCGTAGAAAACGGTTTTCAGTACGGAATCGTTAAGATAACCGCTGAACTGCTCGGGCGGAACGTTGATACAGTCGTCAATAGTCATATTTGACATCCACCACACTGCAGGAATTCTGCCAAGCGTGTGAAGCGGAGCATCTCTCCAGTCGCCTGAAGGAAGCTTTCTGTCATTATAAAGCCAGTAATAATTTCTTACGGGATGTGTAGCCGCATCAGCGCGTAAAGGAAGTTCGCGGTAGGTATATTCACTCGTAACGTCAATACCGAGGCTCATTACGTAATCCAGCATCTTGTTACGGGCTTCGTTCTGCTCATAAACATCAGTTCGCGGACACATATTTTCCGCAATACAGAAGTTGTCAAGGTGAACGGTACCGGCTTCTCTTACGGGAACAGCCTCGCAGAAATCGTCAATAATTTTCTTGAAAAGTCCGCTTTCCCAATACTGCTTGTACGAGGTTTTATAAGCTGCTCTACCGTTGAAAACTTCAATAACCGCAGGCGTACCGTCAGAGTGCATAAGGATTGCGGCTTCTTCGGCAAACTTCGTGTGAGTCGGGCTGACCTTATACGCATCGGCAACATTTCCGTGGTAGCTGATTACGGTATGGTACTTCTTTGCGTTTTCAACAAGCCACAGCAGACTTTCCTTTGCAGTTGCATCGCAGTCTCTTTTAAGGTAATGGTTTATTACGTCCATTTCGGGGTACAGGTCATCGTGACCCAGACCCTGCCAGCCGACAAGATAGATAATTTTTTCTATACCTTGTGTGATGTTGTCGACTGCCTTGATAATTTCAAGAGCCTGCTCAAAATTTATAAACACACGGGAAGTGTTTGTTTTGAAATCCGGCTCTGCCAGATACATTTTCATCCAGAGAATTTTTGAATAGTCATAGTTGAACTTCGCCAATGTTTAACCCCCTATTATAACCTCTTTTTCCATCTTGCCGATAAACAGATTATTCTCTGCAGTCAATGCAGCCGCATCAGGATTTTCAAGAATTATACCGTAGCTCGGAGAATCCGTTTCATCGGGTGAAATGAACACGTTATTTCTTACCTTAAGGTCGTACACCATAGGTCTGAAGAATACGTAACCTCTGCTGATACCCAGTCTGCCCGAGGGACCGTCAAATATATTGTTTTCAATAAGAATATTGTGGTGATCAATATCGCCGTGGTGTCCTACACCGGGGAAGCCGTCGCACTTGAAGATATTGTTTCTTATAACAATATTACGACAGACCGTATCGTCATATTTGAAATCTATAAGTGTGCCGTCACAGTTGTAAACAGGGCCATAGGAGCCGTTTCGTGACATATCAAGCTGAATCTGCTCGTTGAAAAGATTATCGGTTTTGAAGGTATACGAAGGTCCGTCAAAAACGCAGTTTTGAATGGTTGTGTTTTCTGTTCCGTTAATTTCGATACAATGCCAACGTGCACAGTGAACAAAACGGCAGTTTTCAATTGTGATATTGCTGCAATGAACGGTGTTCATAATCGTTAAACTTTCATCCAGGTTTTTATTGCCGTCGAATATACCGCCTGAAATCACAACGTCGTGCGTGCCTTCATATCCGCCCCATTCAGGCTCGGAATAGGAAGCAAGCAGATATTTTGTCAGCGGTTCGCTTTTGTCGCTTCTGAGCATCACAGCCTTGTCCGAAAACTTAAGTGTCTGGTACGAATAGAAAATAAGCGCACCCGAAAGAAGATAAGTTCCGTCGGGGAAATAAACAGTTCCGCCGTCCTTGACCTCGTCTATGCAAGCCTGCAGGGCTTTCGTATCGTCGTGAATGCCGTCGGCATAAACACCTTTATTAAGCAGTACGTTTACAAATTTCATATTAATTACAACTCCTTAAATAAGCTCAGAAGTGTGCGGTACTCTGGAAATTCTCGGTGCCGCACCCGTAAGGTGAGAAATATCGCGATATTCAGGAATTGCACTGTCGTTGAAAAGGCCTTCGGGAATCTGTGAAGTCCATCCGGCTTCATCAAACCCGGGCAAATCAATACCAAAAGAGTACAGGACAATTGCGGCAAGATCTCTTATATTCATTTTTTCAATCTGAACCTTGTTTACGCCCCTGCCCGTTGCGGCAAAGGTAACGTATTTTTCGCCGTCTGTCCAGCCGCCGTGGCCGCCGCCCTGACCGTTGCCGGGGTTTGTGCCGCCGTGGTCAGCAATTACAATAAACAGCGTTTCGTCAATTATTCCCGCATCTTTTGCGGCGGTGTAAACATCGTTTACAAGCACGTCAACCTCGCTTATACGCTTAAGGTGCTCGGGCGTACCGTAGCCGTATTTGTGGCCTGCGCCGTCCACACTGTCAAACTGGATAAAAAGAAAGTCCGGCTTTTTTGCTTTGATATAGTTACAGATAATCGGAGTAAGAGCTTCGTCATTGGCGGTATCATGGGAAACGCCGAGGTTATCTTCGACTATGCCGAATGTAATGGGATTCCAGTCACAGTACGAGCCGAGCTCAGCCCCGGGATAAACCGCCTTTATTCTGCGGAAAACCGAAGGGAAGGGTGAATCCGTCGGGTACGGTGTGGAGGAAACTATACCGTTTGTCAGCTTATGCACCTCGGGACCGACACCAAGAAGCATTGGGCCCCAGCACTCTGCGCTGATTGACGGGTTTGAAGCAAGTGCATCATAGGTAATTGCACCGTCAGCAAAAATCGAATCAAAATACGGCGTTTTGGCATCATTGATAAAAGAGCCTGCACCGTCAACACCGAGAACAATTACGTGAGAATATTTTCTGCTCATGCAATTCCTCCATACAGTTTTAGGATTATAATATTTCTTATTATAATATAATAAATTGCACAATTCAATAATAAATTGTTAAAAAATTTTGTGAAAATTGAAAATCAGCATACACAACAACCGCTGTGTATGCTGTATAGCTTATCCGGAAATTCTTATGGCGTTTTCAAAGTCAAGTTCAAGGGAAAACGAGGGTGTGACGACCCTGATTGTTTTATCCTTGCGCTTTGCCTTGCAGAAAATACTGTCATAGCGGTCAAACACCGTTTTTTGGCACTCACCGTCAACGGTAAATTCGCCGTTATATAACACCAACAGCTCTCCGCAGGTAGTTTTATAGCCGACGCAACCGTCGGTTGCTGTAAAGGCGTTTCGCTTTACTCTATTTTTGAATTCTTCAAATGTTTCCTTATCCGAATCCGAAAGCTCGGTGACGTAACAATGGTATTCCCCACCCTCACGGCAAAGGTCGAAACCGCCTTCAAGGCTTAAATTATCGGGCAGGACTCTGCCCTTGAGCAGGCCCTTTGCCGAGTCGGAATTATAGGGTCTGTACTCTAATTCGCCATCCGAAATAAACGCGACAAAAACACCGTTTTTCCGTGCAAATACTCTGTTGCCGTCAAGTTCAAATTCATCGTATAAATCACGCGGCATATAGGCGTGTGTACGGTCGCATATACCGCTTTCCCCAAGCCGTTTTTCTGTGGGCAATTTATAAATTGTCACGTTTACGTTTTCGTGCTGAACACTCATCGGGCGTCTGCCGTTGCCGACCCAATAACCCGGTGATGCACCATACTTTCCGTTGCCATTCCCTGCTGGATGCGTTGTAAAAAGCGTAAGTGCTTCAGCAATATTAGCAGTCCACTCGTGGTCCTGCGCACCGCACACGCCGACATCCTTACAGATATCAGTAGACATTGAATAACGTGCATTACGGTATGTGTAAACGTTGCCTCTGCCAAGGGCTATACCGTGTGGCATAATGCTGTGCTTGCCGGCAAATTTTTCCCAGTTGACAAACTTAAATACGGTAAGGTTAAGAAATTTGAAATAACTTAAGAATTTGTTTGTATAAAGCCCGTTTTTCTTAAGGTATTTCAGAGTGTTTTTTATAACCTGCGGGTTTGTAAAGGTCTCTGCGCCCATCTGCGCCATAATCTGAAAATCGCTCTGTCCGACAAGGTTTTCAGCCACCATATCGTCGGGCGAAAGACCGCAGTTCATTTTTGAAACAAAGCTCTCATCTGACAAGGCGATATACTTTACGGCGCTTGGTAAAGTGTAAAGACTCTTTTCGACAATATCCGCAAAGCAAATGACAATATGATTCGGTTTTTTAGCAAGCGAAAACCTGATAAGTGCCTTTTCCGACTCGGAAATATCGGGGTCAGAAAGCAGTTTTTCCGCAGCTTCCCTACCCCACAGGATATTCATAGCGCTCTGTATGCTGTTTCCGATACAGTTTGCCGCTTTGTTGTTGCCGTACATTCTTGAGCTTACCGCAACAAAGCGGTTGTTTACGGAATTGAGCGCAACGTCAAGCCAGAGTATATCCATAATAATTTTCATCTGCCTGACTTCTTTTTCATCCTTTGAATAAGCGATGAAATTTGCCATAGGAGCAATATCCTCGGCAAGATAGTTGTTACTTAAGTATTCCGAAAAGCCGTAGTCAAAGCGCTGCTGCATCCATATACGGATTTTTTCAAGGGCTTTTTCCCTATGCTCCCGGGCGGACTTACCGTCGTTGGCAAAAATGTCACCCTGCCACTCCTGTCCTGCAAGATATTCGCTTACCGCAAAAAGGAGCTGATGGTTTTCCGACCAGTAGCACATACTGTCGTCGCCCGGCTCATCCATAGAATACTTGAAATTCAGAAAAGTATTTTTAATCAGTGCTTTACACTCTTCATTCAGCTTTTCACCGCAGTCCTTATAAATTTTAAAAAGCAGCTGTGCCCTGAAATCCGCACAGTCAAAGCGGCTGTTCATATATTCCGCCTGCTTTAAAAGCAGTGAATATATTTCTTCCTCACTAAAATAAGGCTCACTCTGCTTACCGCAGAGAAAGAGGTATAAATCCTCAAAGCTCTTGCCGCTGACATTCAGCGAATACTTTTCACGCTGAGAATCTTCGGGCGAATCAGGCAAAGGCTTGATTTTAAGCAGGCGCACAAGCTCTACAGCCGTAAGCAAAACAAAGAATGTAATTACTGCAAGCAACACATACAAAACCGTCATAGGCTTATGCCATCCTCTCGAGAGCCTCGAGCGTTACCTCGTAGCGTGTCGGGCTGCCTGCAAGGAAGCTCTCCATTTCTTCCATCATATAGTAAGCCATACGCTGCGGTTCCTTACCGGTACTGCCTGCAATATGGGGCGTAAGAATTGCGTTGGGCACCCAGAAAAGCGGATTTATGTACGGGAAGAATTCCTTTTTAAGCACGTCGGCAACAAAGGTCCTCGACGGGTGAAGCAGGAGCGAGAGCGCAAGCGAATATTCCGCAACCTGTGCTCCCCTGCCTGTATTAATAAAGGTTGAACGTTTTTTCATCAGCTTAAAAAGCTTGTAGTTGAATATATTTTCAAGCTCGGGCTTGTTGGCAAGGTGGTTGCTGATTATATCGCACTCTCTGAAAAGTGTTTCCATATCAACAAGGGTAACTCCGAGCGATTTTGCAGTTTCTTCTGAAACAAACGGGTCGCAGGCATAAACCTCAACGTCGAGCGCCTTGAGCCTTTCGGCAACCATTCTGCCTATTGCGCCAAGCCCCACAAGACCGACCTTGCAGCCGAAATTGCCTGTGCACGAATTTGCAAAGGCAAGTGAGCGAAGCGGAAGCAGGCGGTAATTTTTCGCCGCCTGAAAATAGCCCTTTGCCGCAAGAGTAATCTGTGCGAAGGTGTATTCCGCAACAGGTACGGCGTTAGCCGCAAAGGCAGAATAAACCTTTATCCCGCTTTCAAGAAACGGCCGTGCAAAATACTGCACCGTGCCTGCGGAATAGAAAACAGCCTTGAGGTCGGGCATATATTCGGCAATTTCCTCTTTTGTGAATTGCGGCATACCCCAGGTGGAAAAGGCGATTTCACAACCCTTGAGAAACTCTTTATATTCTGCGATATTGTCCTTGCTTATTCTTGGCGAAAGCTCTCCGTATTCACCGAGCTTTTCAAGTACCTCAGGTGTATAAACCTTTGAAAACTGCAGCTGATTGCTGCCGAAAAGTGCTATTTTCATTTTACCTCACCAACCTTATCTTTAAGTCTTTTCATATCCTTAACCATACACGACGGTATTCCGTAATAGCCGCAAAGGTACGTATATTCAAGCAATATCTTTCCGTCAAAGCCCGAGCTGACTATTTTATCAATCAGCCTGTCAATATAGGTCGGGTTGAATTTCGGAAACTGCTCACGGCTTTGCTCCGAAAAAGAAATATGTACAGTTTCGATATAAGGCAAAGTACGCTCAATACGGTCAAGGTCATATTCCAGACGCTTGTAGCGTGACTGGAAGTACGTTTTAAAATTATCGCAACCGACTTCCTTGTGAATTTTAAGAAAAGCGTCTGTATTGTTGTTATAGGTATTGTCGTGGCATTCGGGACAGACAATCAGCCCGTACTCCTTTGCAACGGCACAGATGTTTTCAGTATCCTCAACAATATTATTATACGTAGCCTCGTCGGTCCTTTCGCTGTCAGCCCTGCCGAGCCACACACGCACGCTCCGTGCACCCATAGCGCTTGCAATTTCGCAGATTTTCTTCCATTCATCGGCGTTTTTACTGCCGACACGGTAATAGCTCGCATAGGAATTTATGCGGATACCTGCCTTGTCGCAAAGCTCCTTTGCGCGCCCGGCATCCGCAACGCTTTTAACGTGCTTGTCGCCGCCCCACTCAATGCAGTCAATTTCTGCCTGACGGGCTATGTCAACGATTTTTTCAAAATCCTTAATCTGTCGGAAAGAGGTCGTTGTGAAGCCGAATTCCATAATAATCACCAGCCGTAAATTAATAATTTCAGTTTAGCATATTAAGCAGCGAAACTCAACAGAAAAATTAGTATTGTTATATTTAAGAATATATGCTATGATTATTTATATATCTTGTTTAGAAATATAAAGGAGTTGAGTCAGTGGCAAAATTCAACATAAAAGAAAGATACAATGAAATGAAAAACAACCCCGACGTTGCTTTCAAAGAACAGGTCGGCTACGTTTCGGGTGTATTCGGCAACTGTATGGGGCAGGACTCGGTAAGCACGTACACCGACCAGTTTATGCGTGACTATATGGGTCTTAAATCCCACCACCTTCTCGCTATGAACTCCGTCACAACGGGTATTAACATTATCATTGCCCCGATTGTAGGTGCATTGCTGGACAACAACCATTCAACCAAGGGTAATGCAAGGCGGTTTATGACAGCATCCGCAATTCCGTTTACACTTGCCTCTGTTCTCCTTTTCGTTGTTCCCTCTTCCTCAATCACCTTCAACGTTATATGGAGCTTTTTACTGTACCTGCTTTTCAATATTTCAGATACGTTCTACGACGTTGCGCTGTCAACGCTTTCCGTTCGAATGACACCCAACGCAAAATCCAGAAAGAATTTCTACACGATAGCTCAGCTTGCCTCCACGCTCGGATCAATGCTGCCGGGCGGTATGGTACCGATTATAATTGAGCTTCAGGGCAACGACTACGCCAAGGAAAAGTGGGCATTCTTCACAGTTGCACTTATTTTCGGCATACTCGGCCTTTTCACTATGCTCGTGCCGTGCTTCACGCTTAAAGAACGCAATATGGTGCTTCCGCCGCGTGTAAAAGAAAAGAAAATCAAAATCGACTATAAGCTCATCCTTCTCAACAGACCGCTCCTGCTACTTTGCCTGAGCCAGGTTATCGAAACCACAAGACAGGTTTGCTACAACTCTCTCCCCTACTTCTACAAGCACACCCTTAACCGCTACGATATGAAAACCTACGTTGAAATGGGCAGCTCTGCACTCTCCTACGGCGGTCTGCTTTCCGTTCCCTTCGTCGGCAAAAAGCGCTCATCAAGAGATATTGTCGTCTGGGGCTACCTGCACACGGGTATATGCTACCTGATTCTCCTTCTTTTCGGCTACAAGCATCTGTGGCTTGTCGGTATTCTTATCGCACTCGGCGGTATGCCCAACGCCGCAATGAGCGCCGCAAAGCGAATTCTGCTTGCCGACTCAACCGAATATATGGAATGGAAGAGCTACCAGAAATACGGCGTTGCACAGCGTAACGAGGGTATGGTTTTCGCCTTCAGCACAATGGTTTCCCGTATTTCCGCCCTGTGGAAAGAATTTCTCATCAACGGCGGTATGACACTCATAGGCTATAAGAGTGCTGTTGAAATTAACGGCATTATGACCGAAGCCGTACAGACCCCTGAAACACTCCACGGCATATTCCTGCTTGTTGCAATTCCCGGTATTATCGGCAACCTGCTACCCGGTATTGTTATGATGTTCGACAACTTCACGGGCAAGCGTAAGGAAAAAATAATGAGCGAGCTTGAAGAAATCCGAGCCGCAAGCGCCAAAATAACAGCAGAAATCGAATCATTATAAACACAGTTCAAAGACCGCACCCTTTCGGGATGCGGTCTTTTTCTTTTCATTTATTTGCCGGCTTTGAAGTTGTAAACCGGTTTTATTATTCTGTTTATTTCTACCGTCGGCTCAATCAGCCTTACAATTTCGTCCATAGGTTTATATGCCATGGGAGATTCATCAATCGTTGAAGCGTCGGCAGAGGTTGTATATATACCTTCCATTGCCTGCTTATATTCTTCTACCGTAAACAGCTCCTTTGCCTCGCCTCTGCTTACCAGTCTGCCTGCACCGTGTGGCGCGGAAAAATTCCAGTCGGGGTTGCCTTTACCCGTAGCGACAAGACAGCCGTCACGCATATTCATCGGGATAAGCACCTTCTGACCTGCGTGAGCGGGAATAGCTCCCTTGCGCACTACACCTTCGTCATCAATAAAATTATGAAGGGTTTCAAAGGACTCGGCTTTAGCTATACCGAAATGTTTCATAATGTCATCGGCAATTTTTCTTCTGTTTCTGCTTGCAAAATCCTGACACATACGCATATCGTGCATATATCCCTGCATTTCCTCACCCTCGAAATAACAGTATTCGGGGGGAGTTTTTGTACGCTTGGCAAACTTCGCCGTAATGCTCATCAGCTCGTCGGGTATTTCTGCCATTCTGCCCTGAGCAGCAAGTCTGTCGTGAACTTCTTTTTTTGTTGCTTCTGCGGCATTTTTGCAGGCGAGGGTTGCCTTTTGCTGATAGAGCTTTGCAACCTGTAAACCCAGATTTCGTGAGCCGGTATGAATTACAAGATACTTGTTGTCCTCCTCATCACGGTCAAGCTCAATAAAATGGTTGCCTCCACCAAGCGTACCCAGAGAACAGTATATTCTGTCAAGGTCACGCAATTCGCCGTAGCAGTAAAGCTCTCTTATAAAATCCATATCGCCGTAGCTTTTACGCAGGTTGCTTCCTGCAGGTATACTGCGGTGAATAAATCCGTCAAGCTCCTTAAGGTCAATATCGGCTTTGCCAAGACACACGGTAAGCATACCGCAGCCTATATCCACACCTATAACGTTTGGAATAACCATATTGCTAAGGGTTGCGGTAAAGCCGACCACACAGCCGCTGCCGTAATGAACGTCGGGCATTATGCGTACCTTTGACTCAGCAAACGGCGGCTGAGAAAGAAGATTATATATCTGGTTAACCGCAGTCGGCTCAACGTTTTCGGTAAATATTTTAAGATCGTAAGCCATAATTCTTACACCACCTTTTAAAAATTTTGTTTCTTAATCATCTGTTGTAAAGTTCTTCGGAATAGCCCCAGTAATAATCCTGAAGGGTCTCGTCAATATACTCAAAAACCTCTTCCTGAATATCGTCGGGTATTCCGTAAAAAGCCTCGGCAATTGCACCCGCTATGCACCCTTGAGTATCGGCATCGCCGCCGAGAGAAACCGCATTGCGAACGGCATCCTCAAAATTCTCCGACTCAAGGAAGCAGACAATTGCCTGCGGCACACTGCCCTCGCAGGATACATCGAAGCTGTAGCCCGGTCTTATTTCATCAACGGTAAAGGCCAGATTATAGTATTTTTCTTCTATGTATTCTCTTATCTCGTCTTTGCCCGAGCCGTTGCGCGCCATATATACTGCCGCCGCAACTGCCTGTGCGCCTCGTATTCCCTCGGGGTGGCTGTGAGTTACCTCTGCACTCCATTTTGCCAGCGTTTCCGCTTGTTCAAGGCTGTCTGCAGCCCACGCAACGGGAGAAACCCTCATAGCCGAACCGTTGGAACGGCTGCCATAAGCCCCCTTTGTGTCGCTCATAAGCCACTCATAAAACATTCTGCCGTAGCCTGCGTCGGGATACTCTCTGCCAAGTTCACGCATACGCTCAACAAGGCAGGATTTGAACGCTTCTTCATCGTCAATATCCGAATCCACGCACGTACAACCTACTGCTATTGTCATAATACTGTCATCGGTTGCCCTGCAGGCACCGTCAAAAAGCCTGAACTCCTTGCTTTTGTCCGAATAAGTCTCATAGGGCGAGCCTATTACGTCGCCTATAATTGCACCTAACATTTTTCTTCCTCCGTTTCTTTTTACAACTTGAATATTTCTCTTTTTCTGCCGGCAGCTGCTATATAGCAACTATCATCAATCCAGGAGATACTGTCATAAACCATTTCAACAACTGCTTTACCGTCACAGTCAATAAGCCCTGTCTTTTGTGAGCCGATGTTCCATACAGCAACCGTAAACAAAGGCTTTTCAAGGTCTGTTACAGAGGTGTACATATGCCCCGTCAGTTCGTTGCCCTCAAAATCGCAAAGATATCTTCTGTAGGTTTCAGGATCACAATAAACCGCTCTTTGCTTTTCGTAGTTAAGCTTATCGACTACTCTTTCCTCCGGCGAAAGGAAAAGGAGCTTTCCGTTATTTTCAATAAAACCGTATCGTTTGGGACAGCAATCGGTAATACCCACGCTATACGGACTGCACCACGTTGCAACGAAAGAGAAAACCGAGTCAAACAGTTCATTACCATTACGGTCAATAAAGCTTTCCACGCTACGCCCGTTTTTCAGGTACTTAACCTTGAAATATGCGTTATCCTCAATGGAAATACTGCAGTATTCGGGTTTGAGGATAATCTGCTTGCTGTTCATATCGTAAACGCCGAAAAGATTATACTCATCGTCCTCTTCAGAATACGCAGTATCGGAGAAAACAACCAAGCCCTGATATACCTCTGAAATATTATTAAACACAGGGGCCACAAGCAGATTTCCGTACCGGTCTGCAACACCCCACGTTTTTTCATCACCATCCATAATGCACACGGCGAAAAACGCACCGTCCAGCGATACACGCCTGATTTCCGAATACTCAAACGGTACCACCTCGCTTCCCGTTTGGTCAATCACACCCCAGCGAACATCGACACAAGTAAAAACACATTCTTCGGAGTCGAAAATCCATTCGCCCTTTGCGACTACGGCTGTTCCCTGACAAAAATCCTCAGCAAAGACATATTGCGGCTTAACCGTTTCTTCGCCGCGGATAACTATAAAGCCCCATATTCCGGGATTTTTAAAGCCGCAGTTTCTGTCAACAAAATCTCTCTGAAGCACTGGCATTGCCGATACCATGCAGACTCCGTCTTTATATTCGCCGATTTCGCTGTATTTTCTCTCGGTAAAAATCTGCGGGTCAAACAGCAATTCACCCGAGCGGTTTATAAAGCCGTACTTTCCGTCGCGGTATACTTTTGCTATTCCGTTTTCAAACAGAGAAACATACTCATAAACAGGCTCAACAACAAATTCAAAATCCGTGTTGATAAAGCCCAGACCTTTTTTACGAAAGCCTGCAAAGGCAAGACCGCCGGAAAAATCACTTGCGAAATCGAAAACCGAGGATTTTTTACCGCTTTTGATATCCAGATAATAAATTTTCTCATCTGCCGCCAGGCCAAATCTGTTGTTATGTACCTTCAGAAAGCCCGTTTCCTTGTCAACAAACACGGCATCCGCCTCGAGCTCTGCAATTTTCTTCGGCAAATATTCTTTGCTCATTTTTATCCCCCCTACAAACAATAAACACACACACCGGCTTTTTTTCGCAATCAATTTTATTTTCGTCAAAAAACAAGCAGTACAACACGAGTGATGCTGTACTGCTTGCTTTATTCATCCTTATGGCAATAGAACACGAGCAGAATGAGCATTGCATAAGGCAGGTCGAGGAAAATTTCGTTGAGCAGACCGCGCAGGAAAATAAAGATTTCCATATAAAGCGGATAATTCATCTGCTCCTCAACGTAGAATTTAAGCACCTCGAAAACAACCGTTACGGGCACGCAAAGCGAAAGCACCGCTAGGCAGACTATGGGGCAATATGCAGGAAGACGCTTGCCGTGGGAAAGCTTACCGGCAAAGAGCGCAATAAGAAATGCCGAAAACAGCAGACTTTCCACCGTTTTTTCAAGCACTGACAGCTCGCCGAGCAGGTTACTGTAATGCACACCCAAAAGCGTTACAAGCCCCGAAACAGTCGCATAAAGCTTTATACAAAGCAGTACAAAATCAGGAATAAGCAGGTACTTCTGGTTCACCCGTTGCCAGATAAGCACCGCCATTGAAATATAAACAAGAAGCTGGACAATATCAGTAAAAGAAAACGTGAAATCGAAAAATGTTCTTCCCGCGTCAAGGCGCATCGTTGCACCCGAGGCTATTTTTTCAAAGGCAAGCAATATAAACATTATAAACGTTACGGTGTTCATATGCTTGTATCTGTTACGGCGGTGCATAAATGCGTTTATTCTTTCACCCGGCACGGCTTGAGCTCCTTCCATTTTTCTACGTTAATATAATACCACATATCGTTATATATTGTAAACAGAATTGTTCCTTTGATATTATGCTGAAAAAATTTTTTCAAGGTTATTGTCATTTAACGTAAGATATTGTATTATTGAAACAGCAACCTAAAATAACCAAATAAAAAAGAGGTATGTTTATGAGTAAGAGCGTTAAAGACATTCTTGCAATGATTGAAGAAAACGGTATCCAGATGGTTGACTTCAAGATGGTCGACATCAACGGTCAGTACCGCCACGTTACAATCCCTGCACAGAACTTTTCTGAAGACACAATGAAGAGCGGCATCGGTTTTGATGCTTCCAACTACGGCTACGCTGTTGTTGAAAAGAGCGATATGGTCTTTATTCCCGACCCCGATACGGCGGTTATTGACCCCTTCTGCTCAGTCCCCACACTGTCAATGACAGGTAATGCAATGATTATCGACAGCCCCGAAAACCGTCCCCTTGCACAGTATCACCGTAACATCATCAAGGCGGCTGTTGAGTATATGAAGAACAGCGGCGGTGCCGACGAAATGAAGATTCTTCCCGAGTTTGAGTTCTATCTCTTCGACAACGTTACATGGAACGTTGCAGGCAGACAGATTGCTGTTGACGTTGACGCACAGCAGTCCTACTGGAATTCCGACACAGAGGGTCTTGGTGTTGTTGTTCCCAAGCAGAAGAACTACCACATTGCAAAGCCCTTCGATATTTCCTATGAGTGCCGCAGCGAAATGTGTATGCACATGCAGGATGCAGGTATTGAAATCAACTACCACCATCCCGAGGTTGCCGCATCCGGTCAGTTTGAAATTGAGCCTCAGCTCGGCGAAGTAGTACATATGGCTGACGCCACAATGATGATTAAGTACATCATTCACAACACAGCCCTCAAGTACGGCAAGGCTGCAACATTTATGCCCAAGCCCGTATGGGGTGAGGCAGGCAGCGGTATGCACGTTCACATGATTCTCTTCAAGGACGGTCAGCCCGTATTCTCCGACGACGAGGGTTATGCACACCTGAGCAAGGAAGCTCACTGGTTTATGGGCGGTCTGCTCAAGCACATCCACTCACTCTGTGCTATCACCAACCCCAGCACAAACTCCTTCAAGCGCCTTATCCCCGGCTTTGAGGCACCCGTTACAGTCGGCTACGCAACCTCCAACCGCAGCGCCGTTATCCGTATTCCTGCTTACGCAAAGGCTCCGGACAAGCGCCGCTTCGAGCTTCGTAACCCCGCCGCAACCTGCAACCCCTACTTCTGCTATGCCCCTATTCTTATGGCAGGTCTTGACGGTATCAAGAACAAGATTGACCCGTCAGCAAACGGCTGGGGTCCCTACGACTTCAACCTCTACCACCTTTCCGACGAGGAAAAGGCAAAGCTTCAGGGTCTGCCCACATCACTTGAAGAAGCACTCGATGCACTCGAGGCTGACCACGACTACCTCACCGAAGGCGGCGTATTCCCCGAAGAGCTTATCAAGAACTTCATCAAGTCCAAGCGTGAGGATTGCCGTCAGCTTTCCGCTATTCCCCACCCGGCAGAATTCGACAAGTACTTCAACCTTTAATAGCTTTTATAACACTAAAACCTCTCCATCAAACGGTGGAGAGGTTTCTTTCTTTTATGCTTATTTCTTGAACTGCTTTTTAAGGCGGAGTTCTTTTGAAAGAATCATTTTGCGAAGGCGGAGTGACTTGGGTGTAACTTCAAGAAGCTCATCGTCCTTGATGAATTCCATACACTGCTCAAGTGAAAGATTTGAGGGCGGAACAAGGCGGAGAGCATCGTCGCTGCCTGCGGCACGGGTGTTGGTAAGCTGCTTTTTCTTGCATACGTTACAGACAATATCCTCGTTCTTTGCACATTCGCCTACTATCATACCCTCGTAAACGGGAACACCGGGACCGATGAAGAGTCTGCCTCTGTCCTGTGTATTGAACAGACCGTAACCCGTTGACTCGCCTGCCTCGTGAACGACGATTGAACCTCTTTCACGGGTCTGGATATCGCCTGCATAGGGCTCATAGCCGTGAAAAAGCTGATCCATAATACCATTGCCGTTTGTATCGGTAAGGAATTCGGAGCGGTAGCCTATAAGACCATGGGAAGGAATTTTGAATTCAAGGTGAGTTGAGCCGCCGTCACGCACACCCATATTTTCAAGTTCTGCCTTGCGTGAGC
>JAZOMP010000081.1:0-6005 GCA_045654045.1 Acutalibacteraceae bacterium | reverse complement strand
GCACTTGTTTGGGTTGGTTTCCATTCCGTAGGAATAGTAGCCTGCACCCTTGGGTCCGTTCTCTTTGTATTCCGCTGTTATAAGCAGGCAGCCGTCTTCGGTGAAACTGACCTGACCTCTGTTCCACATTGCCGTGTCACGTGGTTGAGTATCGTTTGCACCGTAAACGTAGTGTCCCTGCCAGTATTTAGTGTCAAAGCCGTTGTCGAAGTCATCCTCCCACTTGAGCTCGAACTTGCTCATATCAATTTTATCCTTGTACGGGGTGACGGGAGTGTCGAAAATAACCAGTCCGACAAGCTGAAAAAAGGCGACAACAAGAGCGATAACGCGCTTGAAATCAAATTTGAAAAATGCCTTGAATATCATTGAGGGAATATTTTTTAATTCCTCAATACCTCTTAACTGTCTTGTGGCAAAATTCATTTTTTCAGCTCTCCTTAATGCTTTCAGCGTAGCCCATTACGTTTTCCTGGCGGCGTTTTGCAAGCTCTTCGTACATAAGCTCACGCCTCTGCTTTGTAATCGGCCAGAGGAATTTGGGCACGATACGAAGTATGCCCGTAACGGTGGGGACTATTGTGCAAAGGGCGAACTCCCAGAACTTTGTTCTGTCGTTCTGCGTGCCGATTTCAAGTCCCTGGACATAACCGATTTTTTTCATAATGATGCTTGTAACAGAGCCGAGTAAAGCACTCTGCATTTTAAGGATAAGTCCCTTTGCAACGCCTGTTGTAGCTTCCATACGGTAGCCGTTTTTCCATTCGCAGTAGTCCATAGCCTCGTTCCACAGGTCTGCGGTGATAACCTTGGAAATACCCCACGACCACTTGATGAACCATTCCTTCAGACCGAAGGCGATACACATAGGAACAGTCTGCGTGAACATTGTTTTCTTTTTCGTCATACCGAAAAGGAAAACGGCGGTCATTATAACTGAATTATAAACGTCGTTGAATATCCACAGCGATTTTGAGGAGAAACGCTTTCTCAAAGGCTTTACAAAGCTGTAGCTGATGCTGCCGTTCATCGAAGAGGGGATATTCAGAATTGTTATAAGCGAGTAACTGCCAAGAACGTCGATAAAGTAGTTGGTTTCGCTCTTGCTGATTGAGAAGTTGCCGAGGAATTCGGAAAGGCACATAAGTAGTACGGGGTAGTTGGAGACGATAGCCTTCATACCCTCTTTGATACTTGGCTTTTCAAGTGACTGCGGAACACGCTCCTTCGACTGCATAAAGAACCAGAAGGTGCAGAGCGAGGAAATGAGTGCCGTGCCGCCGCCCATAACCATAAATACGCTGCTGAGTTTCCAGCTGACAACCTTTTTGTTTACAAGGTCAATCAGCACACCCATTATGTATCGGGGCATATCCTCGCCCATATAACCGGTCAGAAGCTCGGCAAGCGTAATCAGCCTTATTCTTTCGGCAGGGTTTGGCGTTATGGTTGACATATATCCGCTTTTGGCAACGTTTGTGAATGTGCCCGCGGTTTCGTTGATGATAAGGAAGAAATAATAGTAAATCAGCTTTGGCAGATACGTGCCGTTTGTTGCAGGGAAGAAAAGCGGAATAAGCCACGAGAATATGCCGAGCAGGGTAAGCGGCAGTTGCATACCGACAAGGAAGGGTCGGAATTTACCGATTCTCGTTCTCGTGCCGTCAACGATAACGGAAATAAATGTATCGTTAATTATATCCCACGCGGCGGTAGCGAGATTCATTACTGCGTTGACTGTGAAGTCAATGTTTACAACGTCCCATATATATCTTTCGGAGAAGGAGTTGATATTGAAGGAGTTGGACCAGTCGTTGAAAAGGTAGGATACCGTTTCCTTTACGCCGACGTAGTTTCTGCCTTTATAATAGGAAACCTCGTTCGTTTCTTTTGTCTTTACGTTTTGTTCAGCCACTTCGCCACCTCCTTAACTTTCGTCATCGTTCACGATAATAGTACATTCGTCTGTAAATGTTTCGCCGAGATATTCAAGCGTTACCGTAATTGTAACAGGCTTGTCGGAATTTGCGATGCCCTTTACATAACCCATTTCGTCAACTGTTGCAACGGATTCATCGGATGAAGTAAAGGTAACGGCATAGTCGCTGTTGTTTTCAATAACTGCGGCAACTGTAAGAGCGGTTTCGTCGCCCGGTGCAACCGTAACAGAATTCTGTGCAAAGCTGATACCTGCGTAGTGGTACTCGTATTTTTCACAAACCTTGTAGTCAAATTCAAGCTTCTTGCTGCCGAAAACTTCAAGCTCGTTTTTGAAAGTAACGTCAGCGCTTATTGCATAGGTCTTTTCAAAGTTTACGTACAGTATTTCGTCTGTCAGTCGGTTGACCTTGGCGAAAATCTTAAGCTCTTTTACTTTTGCGTCACAGCTGTCAATTTCACACTTGCCGGCAAGGTCAGCTTTGAACTTTTCGGCTATAGTCTGCTCTTCATCAAGTTGAAAAAGCTTTGAAACCGTACCGTCGGAAAATGCGTTTTCGTTAAGATAAAGTGTTATGAAATAATAGTCAGGGTCAATAAGCTCGCCTGTATCGGTGTTGTAAACGGGGTTGCCGTTTTCGTCAGCCTCGCCAACGGAGAATCGGCTGTCCGCAACAAGCGAAACGGGCAGGTCAATTACGGGCATACCCTCGTAAACCGTACCGAAAACGCCCGTGTAATCCTCGGGGTAGTATCCGTCAACACCGCCGAGCATTTTGTTTTTAGCGTATACCAGCAGGTCTTTGTCGCTTCCGCTGTCATCGCCTGAAACAACAATTGAATTGTCGTCAACCGAAATATCGGTAAAAGTATTTGCTTTTATAAAGCGGTTGCCTGAAGTTTTCTGTGTAAGAGTCTTAATGTATGTAAGAAGCTCGTTTGATTCGCCCTTGATTTCGGTTTTGCTTACAGTTTCGTATTCGACCGTACCCGAATTATCTCCATCGACGGTGCGTACGGTTACAACAAGCACAGCCATACAGGCCGCAACAGCAATCAGACTGCATAAGGCAAAAATCAGGTATTGATATTTTCTGCTCTTGTTTTTATCAGCCATTGTGCTCACCGCCTCTCGCTTTGTCGGCAAGGGTTTTGCTTGCCTCTTCCTCTTCAAGGCGCTTTGCCTTTTCTTCTTCCGTTTCAAAAACGGGTAACGAAAGCTCGTCAAGTGTAATTTCGCCCGCCTTAAGCTTTTTGCGAAGCTCAACACGCTTTACGTCAACCTCTTTGATATCGGGCTGAATATTCTTTTTTATAACAAGAGTGTTAAGTGAGAAAATTACGGCGAATATTGCTGCACAGAAAAAAGCACCTACGCCGATTTTGGCGCTGATAAACGTGCCGTCTGTGTTCTGAACAAGTGCAAAGCCTGCGACAGCTGCCATAAGGCTGAAAACAAAGCCCGCAACAGCAAAGCTGCGCATTATTGCGGCAGTTTTCTTTATGTTTATAAATGACAGAAGCAGGGCAGCGAATACGCCAAGCCCCATAAGGAAAACAAGAACAAAAAGTGCACACGAAAGCAGAGCCGAGGTGAAAACCTGCGGCAGATATGTGCTGAGGTTGAGCATAGCCGTAAGCTCGCCGCCCGAGAAGGCTTCGTAAACACCCCATGCGCCGAGGCTGAATTTGGTTTCAAACAGCGGCAGGGAAACGTTAAGCGTTACAAACGGAATAAAAATAATTCCTATCGCCGCCACCATTGCGATAATTCTCATAATCTGAATCGGTCCGCCGATGAAAGCGGATTTCAGTTTTTCTTTAAGAATACGGAAGGAAGCAAACTCAAGCTCGCATTTTTTGGCGTCGTCGGTCAGCAGTTTTTCCTGCTGACAGTAGAAAATGTTTGCGCCGCAGTGCTTGCATTCGGGCGACAGCTCAAATCTGCCGATTTCGCCGTTGCAGTTCGGACACTTCATATTATCACCTCAGATAAATTTGCGTTTGGATTTGCAGAGAATATCTAATGTTTTTAATTATACAAGATATATATTATAATGTAAATAAAATATATATACGAATTATAAGTGTATGATTTGTGCATAATTCAGTATGCCGTTGCCAATAATTACCTCAAACATAATAGAAGAGGTATTAAAATGAAAAAAAGATTATGTCTTACACTATGTATGGCTGCTATGGCTGTGGCTTGTGTTGTCAGCGTTACTCAGTTTACCGTAGCATGTGAAAATGTGCGCCGTGATGTGTTGCGCCTGCACGTTGTGGCGGATTCCGACAGCGAAACCGACCAGAAGCTGAAACTGCTTGTGCGTGATGAGGTGCTCAGAAAAGGCGGAGAGATTTTCAGCGGAACTGTGACAGCAGACGAGGCCGAAAGGGTCATCACACCGAAAACGAATGAATTAAAGGCGGCGGCAGAAAGCGTGTTGCGGCAAAACGGATGCAGCAACAATGTTGAAATAACCGTCGGCGAAGAGTACTTTGCCACACGCTGTTATGAGGATTTTACCATGCCTGCAGGTGTCTATACCGCCGTGCGCGTGAATATTGGCTCAGCACAGGGGCAGAACTGGTGGTGTGTTATGTTTCCGCCGCTGTGCCTGCCTGCAGTAAGTGCAGATGCTGATGCGTTCTTTACCGAAGACGAAATGAAAGTTGTATCTTCTTCGCCCGAATACGAACCGAGGTTTAAGATAGTGGAAATAATAGAGAAGATTAAAAACAAGCTGTAATTTATACTATTTCTCTCAATCTCCTGTTTATCGCATTCAACACCCGCTTTTTATCAGCACTCCACAGCGGTGCAATCAGATCTTTCTTTGCGCCGTCACCCGTCAGGCGGTGTACAACCATATCGTGCGGCAGGATTTTAAGACAATCAATCAATAAACCTATATATGTATCCATATCAAGCGTCTCAAACTTGCCTTGTCTGTATTCTTCAGCAAGGTCTGTGCCCTCCAATACATGAAGCAGCTGAAGCTTGATTCCCTTTACACCGCTTTTGCCTACGTAGTCAACTGTCTGCAACATCATTTCATGTGTTTCGCCCGGTAAACCAAGAATTACGTGTACAACAACTTCAACCCCAATATCGTTCAAAGCTTTGACTGCCTTGTCAAATACGGGCAGGCCATAACCTCTGCGGATGTATTCGGCCGTCTGCGGATGAATTGTCTGTAAACCGAGTTCAACAAATACAGGCTTTATTTGGTTTAATTCGTTCAACAGCTCAATAACATCATCGGGCAGACAGTCAGGTCGTGTTCCGATTGAAAGCGCTACTATGTCATCCGCCTCAACGGCAGAATAAAAAAGTTTTCGTAAATATTCAACGGGTGCATAGGTGTTGGTGTAATCCTGAAAGTAGGCGATATATTTTGCGCCGTTTGCTTTTTTACTGATTAGCTGTTTGGCGTTTTCAATCTGCTCTGAAATACTTTCACATCTGGGTGCAGCAAAATCTCCTGAGCCATGTGCGGAGCAGAAAATACATCCGCGGGTACCCAGCGTGCCGTCTCGGGTGGGGCAGGTCATACCACCGCTGAGCGCAAGCTTATATATTTTGCAGCCGAAGCGCCGCTTCATTTCGTCGTTAAATGAGGTGTACAAGTGTTTACGCCTCCTTATATTAATTAATAACATTATATCATAGGTAGGCAGTTTGTTCAACAAGTAGTGCGGTTTGCACATATTCATACAATATAATGTGAAAGCTTGTATAAACTGTGTGCGAAACACGAGGAGGCGTGTAATATTGTACAAAAAAAGTTGTAAAAAACTGTTGACAAATGCCAAATGATTTGTTATTATAGCAAAGCTGTCGCGAGAGCGGGGGCGCCTGAAAAGCGAACTGAAAAAAGTTTGAAAAAAAGTTTTGAAAAAGGCTTGACAAACGAAAAACAGTTTGATATAATGGCAAGGCTCTCTCACGAGAGCGGAAAAACTTAACAGAGTTTCTTGAAAAAAGAAATTCAAAAAAGTTTAAAAAAAGTGTTGACAAGCGAAAAAGTTTGTGGTATACTTCATAAATGTTGTCGCTAAAC
>JAZOMP010000080.1:0-3324 GCA_045654045.1 Acutalibacteraceae bacterium | reverse complement strand
AAAAATCTCCTTCGATTTTATTTTGCTCGAAGGAGATTTATTTTTCACTTATCTTTTAATAATCTGAGCATCAGCCCATTCGAGTATATCGTTCATAACGAGCTGTCTGTCAATTTCATTTAGGATTTCGTGGCGCATACCTTTATAAAGCTTGGTGTGAACGGCTGTGTGACCCGTTTTCTTAAGGTCTTCGGCAACCTGCTTTACGCCCTTACCGTATTCGCCTACGGGGTCAGCATCACCTGCAATAAGGAAAATCGGGATATCCTTGCGGATGCTTTTATACCAATCCTTACCCGAAACGTATTTAAGGACAGAGAATAAATCTCTGTAGCCGCAGGCAGTAAACAGATAGCCGCAGTACTTATCAGCTATATATTTATCTACTATATCATTATCTGTTGTAAGCCAGTCAAACGCTGTACGCTGGGGCTTATATTTTTTATTGTAGGTACCGAAGGCAAGCGTATTGATTAACTCGCTGCGGTGCATATTGCCCTTGCTTTTCGCAACAGCGTCTGCAAGCTTAATTGCAATACCTGCAGCGGGGTTAGTACCGCTCGTACCCGCATAAATAACACCCTTGAGGTCTTTTTTATCGTGCAGGCGAGTATATGCCCTTGCAACAAACGAACCCATACTGTGACCGAAGAAAATTACCGGGCGCTTTTCAAACTCTGCTCTAGCGAAATCAGTAACGGTGTAACAGTCCTCAACAAGGTTTTTCCAGCCGTCAGTTTCGCCAAAGAAGCCCAGCTCATCGTCGCTGTTGACGGATTCGCCGTGACCGATATGGTCATGAATAAATACTGCATAGCCGTTCTGTGCAAGAAAGTCACAGAATTCCTCGTATCTTTCCTTGTGCTCCGCCATACCGTGAGCAATCTGAAATATAGCCTTGACGTTTGCTTTAACAACGGGTGTATACATAAAACCCTTTATATTTGTTCCTTCAAGTGATGAAGGAAGAGTAAATACGGTTCTTTCGGTTTTCATAAATTAACCACCTATATTTTATTTTACAACCTTAACTTTTGCAAATACAATAAACTTTCTGTTCCACGTATAAGTTATCAGCAGCTCATTGCCGTCTGCGATCATACCGGGGTATGAATATTCGCCGGGCATACTTTCGAGTACAACACCCATATCCCACGTATTGCCGTTATCCTCGGAAACAATAACATTAAGCGGTGTTCTTTCGCCCCAGTTCTGTCTGATGGGATTCATTACGAGGTAAAGTTTGCCATCATTAAGCTGTGCTACGTCAATACCGCTGTTATTATTGAAAAGAGCTGTTTTATATGCGGGACACCAGGTTTTGCCGCCGTCAACAGAGTCGCTTCTATAGATAAAGTGTGCATTTGTACGAAGAAGCATATGAACCTTATCAGGCTCGGATTCCCAGAGAGTAGGCTGAATCATACCGACTACCCTGCCGTATCTCTTGGGTCGCTCAACAAACTCGGTTCTCTCCCAGGTCTTCATATCATCATCGGAATAATCGACAAAAGCCTTCCAGTCCTTGTTCTTCTCGCAGGAAGTAGGCGCAAGAATTCTGCCGCTTTGAAGACGAATAGCCTTATTCTTGACAGGACCTCTGCCGCCGCTTACGTCACCTTCAACAAGCTCAACCGGTTTTGACCAGGTGCGTGCATTGTCCGTGCTTGTAACGTAATATGTCTGCCAGTCGGCTATTTCTTTACCGACCTTGAAGAAAAGCACAACTGTGCCGTCTTCTTTTTTATAAAGAACGGGATTCCAGTGCGGAATATCCTCCGCCGCAGTAATTCTTTCGGGCTTTGACCAGCCCTTTGAGGTTCTGCGTGAATACCATATATCAACGTCATCATTCTTTTCGTGCTTACCGCCAAACCAAGCTGCAAGAATTTCGCCGTTATCCATTTTAACAAGAGTCGAAGCGTGTGCAGACGGAGTAGGAGCGTTGCTGCTGTCAATTATAAATTCTTTTGTTACTTCAAATTTCATAATCCAACACCCTTTGCTTTAAATTATTACTATATTATTACAATAACAAATAGGCATAAAAAAATCAAGCATTTATACTCTGTTTTTCACATAGATATCAATGAGGTGTGAAAAATGAGAAATTCAAAGCTGCTGATACTCAACACAACCGTGCTTACTCTTTCAGGCTTTCTGATGAGAACTATTGCGGTTTCATTCAACGTATATCTTACTAACCGAATAGGAACAGCGGGCACAGGTCTCTTTCAGCTTATAATGAGTGTCTATGCCCTTGCGACAACCTTTGCTTCGGCAGGAATAAGACTTGGCGCAACAAGGCTTGTAACAGAGTCGCTGTGCAAAAAAGAAACTTCGACAGATAAAGTTATTAAACTGTGCATAAAATATTCTCTGTTTACCGGCTGTGCCGTTGCAGGAATAATGTTTATACTTTCGGGTTTTATAAGCCGTAAATGGATTATGGATGAACGGGCTGAATATTCACTGAAAATACTCGCATTAAGTCTGCCTCCTGTTGCAGTATCTGCCGCACTCAACGGATATTTTACCGCCCGGAAAACACTTGTTAAGTATTCAATAATTCAGCTTATTGAACAGCTTTGCAGAATAGGCTCAACCGTATTCGGTCTTACAGTTGCAGCAGGAAACGGACTTTCTGCGCTGTGCGGAGCAATCGCAGCAGGTGCAACAATATCCGAAGTTGTTTCATGTGTCCTTTCGTGCATGATTTATTTAACAGATAAAAAAGCATCAAACTGCATTAATGAAAAAGGCTTACTCAGAAGACTGATGCATATATCTGTTCCCGATGCCGTAGGCTCGGGTATGCGCTCGGTACTACTGACCGTTGAGCACCTGCTGATACCCGTAGGCTTCAGAAAATCGGGGCAAAAAACAGAAGAAGCCCTCAGCACCTACGGCATGGTACACGGTATGGCACTGCCGGTTATTCTTTATCCCGCTGCTGTACTGACCGCACTTTCGGGCTTGCTTGTACCCGAGCTTTCGGAACTTCTTACAATGGGGCAAAAAGGGAAAATTAACCGTGTTTCGAACGAATGCTTAAAGCTGACCGTAATGTTTGCATTTGGCACGGGAGTATTTATGTTTTTCTTTGCCGAAACAACCGCTCTTGCCGTTTACGGCGACACAGAAAGTGCTTTTTACATAAAACTGTTAAGTGTATTACTGCCTGTAATGTATCTTGATACCGTTACGGACGGATTACTTAAGGGGCTTGACCAGCAGCTTGAATCAATGAAATATAATATTATTGATTCAGGACTATGCGTAGTGCTCGTATATTTTCTGTTGCCGAAGTTTGCGGTAAAGGGA
>JAZOMP010000079.1:0-3431 GCA_045654045.1 Acutalibacteraceae bacterium | reverse complement strand
AGCGTAGCCTTTGCGGCGGAGGAAACCCGAACGGTTGTTGATTCGGGTTACTGCGGCGCACAGGGCGAAAACCTCACGTGGACACTCTACTCTGACGGTGAACTTGTCATCAGCGGCGAGGGGGAGATGAAAAACTACTATTCCAAATTAGAAGTACCGTGGGCAAAGTATTATTATTGTATTAAGGTTATTACGGTTGAAGAAGGTGTAACAAGTACCGGACACAATGCCTTGTATAACAACGGAAGACAAGACATATATGATTTCAGCAAATATTATCTTATTAATCTTCCTAAAAGCCTTAAAGTGGCTTCGAATATGTCCATTTATGGTTCTTACGGACAAACACTGGCTGTATGTTATGCAGGCTCAAAAGAGGATTGGAGTAAAATAGAATTCAGAAATTACGATTACAATGTGGAATATGAAGAGGAAGCATGGTTTGAAAAAGCATATGTTAGCTCTGTTTACGAAACTGATTTGTCAAATGAAAGCAGCTCGCATTGCAGAAAAATGTATTTTAACGGAGAACATCCGGATGCTTTCTGTCATGTGTATAACGCACAGGAATATATTGATTCTCCCGGTAAAGAAGTAGAAGTGTATGTTCATTTTTATCCCGGTGGAAAAGAAATTGAAAAAATTGCTGTGTATTCTATAAATGACGGAAGGGAAGAGAACATTTTTGAATTTGCACCGGGTGAAAAGAATAAAGCAACTGTGGTTATTCCTGAGGCAGAAAAAGGAGAGCTTTATGTAAGGGCAGACCTTATTGCTGCTGACGGAGGTGTAATAGTTTCTTCTGAAAACTGTCATATAAGAAACGGTGCAATTGATAACAGAACACCTGAAGAGAAAATAAAAGATAAAATATCTATGGCAAACTTTACTGTGTTCTTTACAACGTTTTTCCTTATAATACCTATGCTTCTTGCTCCTATCACAGAGCCTATATATTTTATAGTTGCACTTTTTCAAGGCAAATTCTGGAATTAACCAGTAGGGGCAATTCAAGAATTGCCCGAAAATAAAAGGAAGATGAATATATAGATAACAAAATCGTTGTGGTTTCTTTCCCACCAATTACCGCTTGTGAAATATTGCTTTATATTGCAAAATACTGTATAATATACACAGGCTCAATGGTACATAAAAAAGGAATGTGCTTTGCCTGAAAAAAGAAGGAGGTATATTATGGACGTTATAATGCAGTTTATCGGCGAGCTCGGTGACAGCCTGTCGTTTGTATTAGGCTATGCTTTTGCACCCGTTTCAATTATTTTCGAGCAGGTGTTTGCACCCATTATTATGTTTTTTAACGGTATAGCTTAATCAGTTTTACAGGGGCAGTACGGCGGTTTATGAGGTGCTGCCTCTGTATTTATAATAGGAGGGGAGTATATGTGGACTATTTATCTTGTTTTCTGGGCTGCGGCTGCTTTTTGTTTTGCTATGGTGTTGGTGAGAGCTATACAAATGAAGCGTTGCACCGATATTGTCAACGGCTGGTTTCTTGAAACGGTCAGAATTATCAGAATCAAAAACTCAACCACCAAGGCGAAATTCTTCTACGAATACGACGGCAAGGAGTACCAAGGCTTAACGGATTTGGGGTTAAGCCTCAAGCGCATGAATGAGCTTTCAAAGGGTTACGCCTACAGGCTGTATGTAAACCCGAAAAATCCAAGTAAATTTGCCTTTGATAAAAAAATGACCTTGGGTAATGAAATTATACTGTTAGTTGGCGGAATACTGTTCTTTATATTTCCGATTGCATTTCAGCTTTATATCAGATATTGGAGATATTTTTGATTTTAATTTAATACATAAAAACAGGGATGAAGCCTTACGGTTTCATCCCTTTTAAAATATATATCGTTTTAAATTTCTCTGTCATTCTGAGGAGTGAAACGACGAAGAATCTTTATAGTGTTAAGATCCTTCGCTTTGCTCAGAATGACATCTTATTTTTGATGTGATGTAACATATCCCGTTGCCTCAATGTGCTTGGAAATATCGCTTCTATTGAGGAATCGGGAGCCGAGGCTCTCGGCTCAGTGCTTGAAGTGGCGCATACCGCAGAAGAGCATTGCGATGCCTGCTTCGTTACAAGCCTTGATTGAATCCTCGTCGCGGATTGAGCCGCCCGGCTGAATAATAGCTGTGATGCCTGCATCCTTTGCAGCCTTTACACAGTCGTCAAACGGGAAGAATGCGTCGCTGCCCATTACGCTGCCCTTTGCCTTGTCGCCTGCGTACTTGATAGCAAGCTCAAGCGCTGTAATACGGTTGGTCTGGCCGGGGCCGATACCTGTTGTAGCGTTGTCCTTTGCAAGAGCAATGCCGTTGGACTTGGTGTGCTTTACAACCTTCCATACGAACATAAGCTGCTTCATTTCTTCCTCTGTGGGCTTTCTGTCTGTTACGCAGACAATTTCTTCCTCGTTGAGAAGCTCTGTGTCAAGCTCCTGAACAAGCAGACCGCCTCCAACCTTCTTCATATCAACAAGACCCTTCTTGTTGGGGGCTGCAAGGTTGGGAAGCTCAAGAAGGCGGATATTCTTCTTGGCGGTGAGAATTTCGAGAGCCTTCTCGGAGAAGGAGGGAGCAATGATGATTTCAAGGAAAATCTTTGCAAGCTCGTTTGCTGTGTCCTCGTCAACCTCACGGTTAAGGGCAACGATACCGCCGAAGATTGAAACAGGGTCAGCGTTGTATGCGTTGAGGTATGCCTCGTGAATTGTTGCGCCGATACCTACGCCGCAGGGGTTAGCGTGCTTAACGCCTACTGCTACGGGCTCGTCAAAGCCGAATTCCTTGATGATATCAAGAGCACCGTTTGCGTCGTTGATGTTGTTGTAGGAAAGCTCCTTGCCGTGAAGCTGCTTTGCAGCGGAAAGAACGTTGTCTGCTGCGCCGATTTCGGTGTAGAAAGCAGCCTTCTGGTGCGGATTTTCGCCGTAGCGCATATCCTGAACCTTTTCAAAGGTCATTGTAAAGCACTCTGCAAACGGGTCTTCGCCTCTCTGCTTTCTGAGGTATGTATTAATCATTGAGTCGTAGTTTGCTGTGTGCTCAAATACCTTGCCTGCAAGCTTGAACTTAGTCTCCTTGCTGGGGGCACCGTCAGCCTTGTATTCCTCAATAACCTTTGCGTAGTCAGCGGGGTCAACAATAACTGCAACGTCCTGCCAGTTCTTTGCGGCTGCACGAATCATTGTCGGACCGCCGATGTCGATGTTTTCGATTGCATCCTCAAGCGTAACGTCGGGCTTGAGGATTGTCTGCTTGAAGGGGTAGAGGTTGATTGCAACAACGTCAATCGGTGTAACCTCAAGTTTTTCAAGCTGCTCCATGTGCTCGGGGTTGGAGCGCATTGCAAGAATACCTGCGTGTACCATTGGGTGGAGAGTCTTTACTCTGCCGTCAAG
>JAZOMP010000078.1:0-14856 GCA_045654045.1 Acutalibacteraceae bacterium | reverse complement strand
TGTTTCGTCGCCGGCCTTGCCGTGAAGATAACCCGCCGCTACAGCCGCTTCAAAAGGTTCAAAACCCTGTGCCAGCAAGCCTGCCGTCATACCTGCAAGCAGGTCTCCGCTGCCGCCACGTGCCATACCTGGGTTGCCCGTGCGGTTGATGTAAGTTCTCTCGCCGTCAGAAACTACTGTGTTTGCTCCCTTGAGCACAACGACAATACCGTATTCCCTTGCAACCGCTTTAGTCAACGCAAGGCGGTTGGTGTTAACCTGCTCGATGGTAAGACCGAGTAGTCTTGCCATTTCGCCGGGGTGAGGTGTTATGACTGTGTGCCCCTTTATTGCTTTCGGAATATTTATATTCGCACTTAAAAGATTTATTCCGTCTGCATCAATTACAACATTTTTCTTACAAGCGGAAAGTGCCTCTTCAAACACGCTTGCTGTGCCGAGTGTCTGTCCGAGACCGCAGCCGATAAGTACAGTGTCAACCTTTGCAATTTCGGGCAGTAATTTTTCAAGAGCGCCTCTTGCTAAAAATCCGTCCTCACAGCAGGGCAGGGGAAGCATAACCGGCTCGGTGAGCTTTGACGCAATTGCAGGGTATGCCTTTTCGGGGAAGGCGGCAAAAACGAGACCGGCACCGATTTTTACAGCACCCGTTGCCGCAAGCACAGCCGCACCGGGGTATTTCATACTGCCGCAGATGCTCAGTACCTTGCCGAAATCGCCCTTGTGAGCATCTGCCTTTCTTGCAGGCAATACGGATACGGGCTTGTCCGAAAAAGTGAAAAATTCTTCTGCTACCGCTTCGTTATCAAGCCCGATGTCAACAACCGCAACTCTGCCGCAGTATTTTCTTGCAGGGGTAAGCACGTGTGCAGGCTTTCTGCAGCTTATGGCAAGTGTGAGGTCTGCCTTTATACAGTCTTCGCAAACCTTTGCTGTATCACATTCAGCACCACTGGGCAGGTCGATTGAAACAACCTTTGCTTCTGAATCGTTTATTGCTCGGAAAATCTGAACCGTAGCTTCGTCAGGCTCGCCCTTGAATCCGAAACCAAATACGGCATCAACAATTATGTCGGCGTCTTCGATACGGATTTGGGCTTCGGGTTGTTCACCGACAAAAACGGGTATGCTCGGCATACGGCTGAACATAGTAACGGAATCCTCCGCCGACGGAATACCGCCGACGAGGACAACGCTTATCGATTCACAGCCCAGCTCTTTTAACTTTCTTGCAACGACAAAACCGTCACCGCCGTTTTTACCCTTGCCGCAGACAATTGTAATTTTTTTGCCGTTACAGCCAAACTTTTTATATATCGTGTTTGCGCAGGTAATACCGGCTTTGTCCATCATATCAAGATAGCTAAAACCCTTTTCGTTTGCCGCTGCCTCAATGCGCTTCATTCTTTCGCTGGTGTATATTTTCATTAGTGTACAATTCCTTCAAGGAAGTTTACTTCTTCAACCTTACCGTCAGTGCAGATACGGAAGGTCTTTATCTCGTGGGGAAGGAAATCAACCCTGATTGCGGCATCAAACATATCACAGAAGATGTTTGTTCTCGTCTTCTTGCCCTTTGCCTCAAAGCAGCGGAGTATTGCGGCGCCTGAGCCGTCCTCGCTGAATTTGAAAGCGGTTGCTATAATGTTATCTGCTGTAATTTCAAGGAAGCTTGCCTTTTGCGGTCTGCCCTTGCCCTTGTGGTAGCCCTCGGCTATTGCAACGGGACGGCAGTTGAACTTTGCGGCAAGATTCATAATTTCCGTATCCTCAACCTCGCCCTCGTGCGGGAAGATTGCGTATTCAAATCTCTGCATACCTTCGTCTGTAAAGTTGAAGTCTGCCGCGGGTCTGGGTGAATAGTGGTCGGCAAAAATTACGTTTCTGATAGCTGTCATACGAAGTGTAGTACCGGGGCAGTCATAGCTGTATTTGCTGTCGTTGATAACTGCAAGACCGACTCTCTTGCCGTCAATGGTTGAAGTGATGTCTGCCCACTGCTGTGTAGGCTCTTCTTCACCGTTGCAGGGACGCTTGATGTATCCGCAGGGGATTTCATAGGTCGAAATCTCGTCGGTGCCGCCGATGTTGAAGGGAATCTTGAGCATTGTGAACTGCTCGCTCCAGTTAGCCTTGCACTTTACACGGAGCGTCTTCTTGCTTTCTGTAAGGCAGAATTCCTGTGTAAGGGTAGACGTGTTGAAGGTGTACTTGATTCTTACGCTTGCACGAAGTGGACCTTTTTCAACAAGCTCGATGCTGCTGACGTTCATAGTGCCCTTGATGTCGTGGAACTTGAAAACGTTATGTGCCCATGTGTCTGTTTTGTGGTCGTCAATAACAGTAGGAACTGCAAGGGCAGCAGTTGCCGCAAAATCGTTACCGCTTGTCTTGTCAACGAATTTTGAAATGCCGCCGACAGCCTTGTCAAACTCAACTCTGACAAGCTCATTTTCCATAAAGATAACGTCACCGTCACCGCAGTTAAGCTTGCTTTCCTGCTCGGGCTCATCGTCGCTTTCAAAATACAGCCAGTATGTTGCGTAGCCGAGTGCGGGTACCTTTGCCATAAAGAGAGTATCGAGATGGCTGTCGTTGGAGCGTGAGGAGCGTACGTTCTGGAACAGTACGTCGTTGCCGTCGCTGTCCGTAACTCTTTCGGAAAGGTGGTAAACTCTTATCGGCATTTCAACCTCGAAGGAGTGGGGGTTGAATACAACAATCGGACGGGGAAAATCTGCACGTGCACCAAGGTTTCGTATCTCTGTGCTTACGGGGTCGGAAACACCCTCAACCCAGGTGTCAATCTGTCTTGCAATTTTGATAAGAGCTGTGTTGTAAATTTTGGAAGCAACGTCAAGTGCGTAGCCTGAGCTCTCATTTACATCCTCGTAAGCCTCCATAATAGAACAGCCGCAGAGAATATCGTGGAACTGGTTGAAGCAGACGTTTTTCCATGCTTCAGCAAATTCCTTTGTTGCGGGCATTGCACCTGCAACCTTGGAAGCAACGGTGTTGAATTTTTCAGCGGCAGCAAGGCGGTTTTCAGCCTTTCTGTTGAGCTGTTTTACCAATGAGGTTGCGGAATAACAGCCGCTTGCGTGGTGCTGAAGGTCGTCTGTCCAAACGGGTATATCAAGGGGAGTGACAAGCATCTGCTGGAAGAATTCGTCGGGTGTGGAGAATTCAAGCTCGCAGAAGCCGTCTTCTTCCATCTTGTTCTGTAAATATTCAATATCGCCTCTTGTCGGGCCGCCGCCGTGGTTGCCGATACCGTAGAAGAGCATCATTCCGTGGCCGCTTTCGTTTGCGCGCTCGGAATATTCGGAAATCTTCTTTTCAAGGTGTTCGGGGCCGCTGTGGCCGTAGCCCTCGGGGATGTGGTAGGTGAGTACACGGCTTCCGTCCGGACTCTGCCACCAGAACATATTTTCAGGAATTTCAGCGTTTTCGTGCTTGCCGGGGCGCATCATAACGTAAGCACTCATACCGCCCTGTCTTAGAAGCTGGGGGAGCATAAGGTTGTGGCCGAAGGAGTCAACGTTGTAGCCGGTTTTGCAGATTTTGCCGAACTTTTCGTAGTAGTAGAGCTGGCTGTAAAGAGCCTGTCTTGCAAAGCTTTCGCCGCTGGGCATATTACAGTCGGCCTGTACCCACCAGCCGTTTACCATAAACCAGCGTTCCTTCTTTACCATTTCCTGAATTTCCGCAAACATTTCGGGGTCAATTTCCTCAACCCAGCGGTAGTAAGCGGCAGAGGAGCAGGTGAAAACAAAATCGTCATATTCTTTAAGTCTGTCAAGCGCACTGCGGAAAGTTTGCATTACTTCGTTGCAGCCCTCCTGCCAGCGCCACAGCCAGATGGGGTCAAGGTGAGCGTTGCCAATAAGGTGAATTGTGTGTTTCGGCATTTTCTTTTCCTCCTTAGTCCTCTATAAATCCGTAGTACTTGCCTATCCAGTAAGCAAAGGTGTAAACGTAACAGCTTTCAACAACGTAAATTCCGCCCGAATCCTCGTCCTTGTATTCCCACGGGTTACGGTCGTACTTTGCGATAAAGTGTTCGTCGGGCTGAAGCTTGAACGAGGTTTCGCAGTATTCGTAATTCCAGCGATGCTTTTTCGCAACGTCAAATCTTGTATCCATTGAAACACCTGCGGCAAGACGGCTTACGTTGAAGCGTTCAAACCACTTTGCATTCTGCTCAAGGTCAAGACCTTCACAGCCTACGCTGAGTGCAAAGGGATATTCGTAGCCGGGGTTGTTTTCACGGCAGACGGTGCCTCTCCACGTATTGAATGCACGTGTGTAAATATCAAGGAGCTTTTCGTCCTTTTCGAGCATTGAAAGCATCCAGAACGATGAAACGGCAAGCATATTGTCGCCGTACATAAGCTCTGTTGCAATATCGCCGCCCTCAAGCAGAGAGGTCTGATATGCTCTGTCGAAGTGCTTGAGTGTAAGGTCGGCATAGCCCATATCAATGAGCTTTGAGTATTCGTCCGCCCATCTCTGCTCACCTGTGATAAATTCCGTTACCTTGAGGTAAGCCAGAAGCTCTGCGGAGTTGAGGCAGGCATCTGCCCAGCCGAAATATGTGTTGAAGTAGTCAGTGTTCCACTTTGCCCATGTTGTTGGCTTGCCGTTGCACTCCATAAGCTGATATCCGTTGTCGACGATATGAGCCATAAGGTTCTTTGCGGATTGCTTGATAAGCTCGTCAAGGTCAGGGTCAACGTCTTGAAGGAACATATGCGAGAAGAGCATATTTAAGAAGTGTGCGGTGATTTCGTCGCTGCTGGTGCCGCCCTTGTAAACAAGACCCTCTTCCGTGTATCCGGCTTCCGTGAAGCAGCGGCGCAGTCTTTCGGGAATGGGTGCACTTGCATCGATTTCAAGGCCGAATATGCCCTTGTTGACTGTATCAGTTGTTTCTACGCCTACAGCCTTGTCGCCCTGAATGCGGTAGAAAAGACCGTCATCCGGAATAGGCTCATCGGGTGCGAGGTAGCTTCTTGCAACAAAGCCGTTGCCTCTCTTTGAAACATAAAGATGAAGAAGGCAGGTTTCGCAGGTTCTGATTGCAAGTTCTTTGGCGGCTATTGTCTCGGGTGCTTCATCGCCAAGCTCTCTTCTGAGTGTTGCAAAGCGGAAAAGTGTGCCGACAGAGAACCAGGATGAGAATCCACCGTCATTGTCGGAATGACCATAGGGAACTTTTGATGAAAAGTCACGGCCAACCGCAAGGCGCTTCTGGCTCATCATACCTCTTCTGTTGACTATTCTTAAGCTTTCGTCAAGCAGCATTTCAGCCTTTTCTCTTGTGGAAACGGGCTTCATTTCAATATGTACAACACCTGTTTCTGTCTGCACCCAAACGCCCTTGTCGCCGTCAGGTATCATTGAAACAATTTTGTTGTCGAAAAGGTAGCGGTTAGCTGTAAAGTGCATAGCCTTATCGTCGTCATCCTCTGCAGCGGCATCCCAACGGGTGACACCGCCCTCGGAACCGAGCCAGAGCACACCGTCGGCACTTACAGCTGAGCAGGTGTAATCCTTTTTTCTGGAGGGCAGGGGAAAGCGTATGCCCGAAAGGTCAGGCACTTGAGATTCTGCACTGAAGAGCTCCTGCGGAATTGCAGCATCGTCTTTTGCATAAAAACTGCAGAAGCGGTTGAGTGTTGTGCGCAGTCTGATAGTGTTCATTTTATTCTCCTTGCGTTTATAGATTTTTATTGACAAGTGGAAATCACTTAATTTAAAATGTAGCAGAAAGGTGTGATTACTGTGAAAATCGAAAATAAATCCTTAAGAGAGGCTTATGCGCTTCTTGAAAAAGAAACTCCGTTGGGCTGCGCCGATTGCGGCCTTGCCTGCGACGCCGTATGCTGTACCGATAAAACAGGTGACAGTATGGAACTTTTTCCCCATGAAAAGGAAATCTTTTCTTCGCTTGAAGGCTTTGAGGTTATTGATGGCGAGGTGCCGCTCGTAAAGTGCAATGGCAGCTGCTCCAGAGAGCACAGACCGCTTGCCTGCCGTATCTATCCGCTGTTTCCTCTTGTTGTCGAAAAGGACGGCAACGAGGAAATCCGTGTTATTTATGATCCCAGGGCATCACGTGCCTGTCCGCTTGCCGTTGAAAGAGTAAGGCTTGACCGACACTTTTTAAGAGCGGTAAGACGCGCGGGAAAATATCTGCTTAAGGATAAAGAAACTGCAGAATATCTTAAAAGCACAAGCGAATTTTTAAAAGAGCTTATCGAGCTTGAATATAAACTTAATTCCTGATTAAATACTATGTAACCGGCAACGATATCGTCGGTGCCGGTAATATTACTGTTATATTCTATAGTATATCCGTGATTATTTCAAGACTTTTATTATAAAATAAATAAAATTTAATCATTGTTATTGTTCTTTACTGTTCTTCTTCGTTGAATGGGTCTACACCACCTGAAATAAGCGTTTCAAAGCAGGTGTCTCTGCCCTGGATTTCAAAGCGTATACCTTCAATGTGCAGATAGCGGATGTAGGCGTAATCGTAGCTGCTCAGCTTCCTGTTGTAATAGTCATCAGAGTGTGAGGCGATATAAATTTCGTTGTCCTGTTTGTCAATTACTATAAGCGAGTGGTAGAAAAGCCCTTCCTCATTGCCTAGCTGAATTATGTCGCCCCGTTCAATTGTGTCTGCTGTAACTTCCGTTGCAAACGGACCCTGTTCCTTGTTGTTTACCATAAAATCGTAAAAATACTGTACTCCGCTCCACGAAGGGGTACGGTCGCTTGAAGAAATATAGTACCAACCGTAAGTCGGCGTGTAATTCATAACGCAGCCTCCGGCGAAAATGCACTGCGAAACAAAGTTTGTGCAGTCGCCGCCTATGCCATTGAAGCTGAAAAACAGGGGGTTGCGGTCAAGTGCCCAGCGCTTTGCGTAGGCAAGCGCCTTGTCACGGTTGTATTCTTTTGTAACAAACATCGGGTTAAGCCTCCTTCAAAAAATACTATACCGCATTTTATGTTTTTGTCTGTTGAAAGTTCTTATATATAGTGGTATAATTGCATTTAACTTTTTATTGGAGATGTTCTTGTGGAAAAAATTTTTGCTCTTACCGGCAGCTTTGTTAATTTGTTTCTTGTGCTTGTCGGCGGCTCAATAGGTCTTTTGCTTAGGAAAGGTCTGCCGGAAAGGGTTTCGGACGCAGTTATGAAGGCTATGGGACTTTGTGTTCTTTTTATCGGAATCGACGGTGCACTTGAAGGTACAAATGCCCTTATAGCTGTTGTTTCAATGGGTATAGGTACTATACTGGGCAGCTGGCTTGACCTGGACAAGCGTATAAACAACGTTGCTTCAAAAATCGAAAAAAAGCTTACCAAGCCCGGCGGTAAGGCGCAGTTTGCCGAAGGCTTTGTTTCTGCAACCCTGCTTTTCTGTATAGGCGCAATGGCTATAGTCGGCTCGCTTGACAGCGGTATTTCGGGTGACCACGAAACGCTTATTACCAAATCCGTAATAGACTGCGTAACCTCAATCGTGCTGGCTTCAACTCTCGGCTGGGGTGTGCTTGCAAGTGCAGTGCCCGTTTTTATTTATCAGGGCAGTATAACTATGCTTTCGGGTTTTATTGCACCGCTTTTAAATGACCACACGGTTGCGCATATGACCTGCGTGGGTTCGCTGCTGATTATTGCCATAGGTCTTAATATGCTTAAGATTACTAATATTAAAGTAATGAACAGCTTGCCTGCCGTTTTTTTACCTGTTGCCGTGTGCGTTTTTCTTAAATAAACAAAAATTTACGTTTTTGTTATCATTTTATTATTGACAAAAATATATATTTTATGTATATTGTTAAACAGAGACCGTTTGAATGGTCCCGTAAAAATTTGAAATGAGAGGGATAATCCAATGAAAAAAGTACTTACCTCAGTTCTCGCACTGCTTATGGCAGCAATTATGGTTCTCACATTTGCAGCTTGCGGCGGCAACGATGAACCCGAAACCACAACTCAGGCTCCTGTAGCAGAGTCCACAGATGCAGTTGATGCAACAGAAGCTCCGTCCGAAGTTGAATCTACAGAGGCTGCTTCCGAGGCAGAATCCACAGAAGCTGCTTCCGAAGCAGAGTCCACAGAGGCTGCTTCCGAAGAGGCAACAGAGGCTGCCCCCACAGGCGATATGACAAAGGCTGAGTTCGTTGCATTCTACAATGCAGAAACAGCTAAGGCTGTAAAGGGCTCCTATAAGTACAACAGAAACTGCTCCTATGTAAACCCCATCGATGTTGGTAATATGACAAGCGCTCTCAACAAGGTTATCAAGATGATTGATGAAAACTCAGACCTTAACTCAGTTGTTGGCGGTTTCCTCGGTATCGGTACAAAGACAGGCAACTTCCCCAAAGATAAGCCCGATGATGATTATCAGCTCAAGGCTGCAAAGCTTACAGAAGCTGACCTTCAGAACTTCAGCTGTGCAGACGGCGTTTACAGCTTCACAATCGCTAACGCTTCCAACCCCAAGAAAACAAATGCAACTCCCATTTCAAGATTCACGAACGACTTCATAACACACGAAGAAGTTGACGAAGGAATCAAGGATGCAGCCGGCAGCCTTGTAACTCTTAACAGCACAGATGTTAAATACACGAACATCAAGGTTAAAGTTACAGTTACTGAAGGCAAGATAACATCAATCAGCTATGAATATGATTTCGCTGCAACTCTTGAGCTCAAGATCCTCGTTGGTAAGGTAAACGGTGCAGGCTCAGCCAAGACAAAGGGCACATTCTCCGACATCAAGTATTAATCGGCTTTAATACAAAATCTGCCTGCATCTCAATGAGATGCAGGCTTTTTTCGCCTTGTTTTTCACATCGGGAAAAATAATCTGTGCTTTTGGTGTATAATGAAATAAAAATAATTTTGATTTATAAGGGTATTGTTATATGAAGAAAATATTATCGTTAGTTATTGCGCTTGTTCTAGTTCTCTCTTTTGCTGCCTGCGGCGGTAGGGGTGAGCCGGAAACAACTATAACTGCGCCAGATACTGTGGAAACAACAGAAAGCGTGATTATAACCGAAATTCCTTCTGCTGACAATATTGAATCAGTTACAGCCGAAGAAACCACAACGGAAGAAGCCGTTACAGGCGAAGCTGTTTCCGAAGAAGAAACAACCGAAGAAGCAGGTTTTGATCTGAACGATAAGCAATCAATTCTCGATTATTATAATGCGGCTGTCAAAAAGACCGACGCCGACTGGCCCAAGGGTCAGCAGACAATGAAGCTCAGCAGAGATATCACCGGTGACGGAGTGCTTGTCGGTACGTTTGTAAAAATGATTACACCAATAGCAAAGCTGGTGCTTAATAACAACTCTTCCGAAACCGATTGGGTACCCGGCGAAGGTATCCTTAAGCTTTCAGACTGTGAGTCAATTTCCGCATCTGAAAAGAACGGTGTTGTAACGGTTAATATCAGAGTTAAATCACAGGTTGACGGCTCGGACGGCGACCCTCATAACGGTGGTCCCGTTGCAAGAGGCATTGGAACTCTCGGCAGTATAGACGATGCCCTCGGTCAGCTTGGAATAACACTTGATGAGGGCAGAGATACCGTTGCACTTACCTATAAAAACGCTGTTCTTACCGCAAACATCAGCGAAGAAACAGGAAAGATTACAAGCGGCACGTGGAAGTATACGGTTGATATCTATGTAGGTGATGTAGTTGGCTCATTAAAGGGCATTTCGGCCCATCTCACCAACATCCGTTCCGCTGTTGATTATCAGGTCACTATCTAAAAAAGATGATAAAAAAAGCTCCGTGCAGATTCCGGTCTGTACGGAGCTTTTGCTGTGTTTGTCTTATTTCTTGAGTTCCTTATATTTCTTTATACCGTATGCAACAGCGCCTGCGGTTGCGGCGGCTGCGGCAATGTGAGCCGATGTAACAAATGTAATATACTGCTTGTCGTTGAAATTACGGAGCAGGGGACCCAGACAAGTGCACTTGAGACCGAATTCCTTGTAGTGAATAACCTTTGTTTCAAGCTTTGTAAGGTCTCTTTCGTCAATATCAACTATTCTTACACAGCTTCTTGCACCGTCGGTAAAGCAGCGGAAGCCTGCTGTTTTGCATTGACCCATTGTAATTCCGTCAACCACGCAGGTGAAATCGTTCAGGTGGTCGTGACCGAAGAATGCGCCGATAACATCGCCGGTTTTCTTCCAGCTTTCAAACTGACCGGGGTTGTATTCGGGTGCGCAGGGGTCTTCTCCGACGTAGCCGTCTGTAACGCATTCGTTTCCTACATAACGCTTGTTGGAACGCTTTCCGTGTCCTTTAACGGACTGGTAAAGCTCCCACGGTTTAGCCAACCTGTAAGCGTTTCTCTCCTCGTAAACGGGTGTGTGCTGGAAAAGAATGGCGGGTACCGGGTTGCCTCCGTTTTGCTCTTTTAGTTCGTTTGCTTTGCGCTCGTACCATGCTATCTGATCTTCGTGTACCCAGTCGTAAATAGAAACGTTGCGGTCATCACAGCAGTTATTTGAATCGATAAACCAAAGGTTGAATGCGGTTTTGTCGCTGTCGCTTGCCTGAATGATGAGGTTAAAGTTCATGTTACCCGTAATATCGGGATCATCGTTATAGCAAAGACAGTTCGGATTGCTGACGTAAGCGTCAACAATAGCCTCTTCTGTTCCGAGGTCGTGCTCATGGTTGCCGAGTACTGCGGCAAACGGTATACCTGCATCGGTAATAGGCTTTGTGATAAGAGCGATGTTCCCTTTAGGGTCTCTGTTGCCGTCTGTGTAGGCATCACCCATAAGTACACAAAGGTCGGGCTTAAGCTGCTTTACTGCGGTTTCCATAAGCAGCTTCATATCATGAAATCTTGCTCTGTCATTCGGTGTGTCAAATACACACGGCTCGTGCAAATCGCCGAAAAGAAGCATACGAAATTTGCCGTTGTTATCAAATTTAAGCTGTTTTTTCATATCCGTTTAATTTCTCCTTAACCGAAAACACCTTCAAAAAGAGGAATATCGAAACCGAGCTGGGTGTTGTCATAGTATCTGCCTATGTTGTTTATAATGCCTGCAATTGCGCTTATAACCTTAACAAGAGGGTAGTACCACTGTGCAGGTGTTGTGTAGCTGTGGCCGCCCTCATTAGTGGTCTTTTTAATTGTAATTGTGCCGATGCATTCATCGCTTTCAACTGTGTATGATTTGAGCACAATGCTGTCCTCAGAGAAATCAATAAGGTTGTAAATCTTTTCGGTTGTGAGTACCGCGTGGCCGATATCGCTTTCTCTCAGGCTTGTGTCCTCTTCCTCTCCGCGGGGTCTGTTGATTGAGCCTGTAACCATATAAATTGTGCCGTTGGGGTCGGTGATTGTGGCGTTGTTTTCAACCGTTGCAACGGGCTTGTTGTTGTAAAGAACGTTGGAAATTGTGTAATAATGGCTGTGTCCGAGCAGGCAAAGGTCAAAGCCGTATTTGTCTGCAAGCGGTGCCCACATAAGGCGGAGCCACTGGTTTTCGCTCTCTCTGTTGGGCTTTCTGCCGCTGTAAAGGTCGTGGTGGAAAATTGCAATTCTCCACTTTGCATCGGGGTTTTCGCTTACAGCCTTCTTTACGAATTTTTCGTGGTCACCCATACTGATGTTGTTGGAGTCCATAACCATAAACAGTGCGTCGCCCTTGACGAAATAATAGTCTGTACCGACGTAGGATTTTACAGCCATATCAACCGTGCCGTACTGAATTGCGTTGAAATATCTGTAGTCAACGCTCTTGCGGTCGTGGTTACCGATACACGGGGCAAAGGGGATTTTCTTCATAAAGCCGTTTGCGGCAACGCCAACGTATTCAGTGCGAAGACCTTCAGAAGCCTGGTCGCCACCGGAGAGAATAAGCTCAATTGTTGAGCCATTTGCGTTAGCCTTGCTTTCGGCTGTTGCAAGGGTTTCGCCGAGTGTGTAAGCGTTGTCTCTGATAGAGTTTTCATCCTCATCGCTGTGGCTTACGTGAATATCCGAAACGTAAACAGCTGTGAAGGAATCTGAATTATAAGCGGAAATATTATATGTTTCGCTTGTCCATTCACCGGACTGGCAGGTGTAGGTGTATGCTTTCCCTGCTTCAAGACCGCTGATGTATGCAACGAGGCGGTAGTCACCCTGAGGTGTTGCAACAGCCTGAGCCTCAAACGTGCCGAAAGTTGTGCCGTCAGCATTAAGTACGGTAACCTTACCGCTGTCAGCGGCAGAATACCAGGAAATATATCTGTCCGAATCGTTGCTTGCGGGTGTCATAGTTACTGCGGCAGAAACTTCGTCTGAGTTTTCTACCCAGTTGGTGTCCCATACAGACTTGTCCAGTGCAAAAGTGTGGAAGCTTACTGCGCTTGAAAGCATAATGATTACGGTGAGTAATACCGAAACGGGAGTACGTAATTTTTTCATAGCAAATCTACCTTTCGATTAATTTTATAATATTGAATTATACACCCACAGTAAATCAATGTCAAATTATAATAATAAATTTTTAACAGTAAAAACAGTTGCCTTACAATGCCGGATATGTTAAAATTAAAAGGATGCAAAATACCGAAAGGGGATTTACATAAAATGGAAAACTTTACACCTGTTCTTAGATTTATCGCCTCGAGCGACCTTCACGCAAACCGTGAAAAACCTTCGAGAGTTGAAAATTTCCGTAAGGCTCTCGACCTTATGTATAAATACGCTGAAGGTTGTTCTTACAACAAGCTTGATGCCGTAATCATCAACGGAGACTTTGCCGACGGCGGGCATGACGAGCAGATGCTCGATGTCAAGGCGGCGTTTGACGAATGCCTTAAGCCCGAAACAAAGTGGATTCTGACTATGGCAAGCCACGAGTTTTTCTGCGAGGGCGGTGAGGCGGCTGCACTCGAGAAATTCGGCAGAATTTTCGGTGTACCCTGCGATAACCACAACGTAATCAACGGCTTCCACTTCATAAGTGTTACTACAACCAATGGTTGCCGCTTTAACGATGAAAAACGTGCATGGATCAAGGCCGAGCTTGACAAGGCTGTTGCAGATGATCCCTTCAAGCCCGTTTTCTTTTTCCAGCATCCCCATATTCAGGGTACTGTTTACGGCAACGTCTACTGGGGTGAGGACGAAATCACTGACATCCTTATGAACTATCCGCAGATTATAGATTTCTCAGGTCACTCTCACGCACCCATTAATGATCCCCGTTCAATCCACCAACAGCATTTTACAAGCGTCGGTACAGGCAGTTTCAAGTACTTTGAGCTTGACGAGTTTGACAAGATTTACGGCACAGTACCCCCCAACGAGCCGGAAGCCGCACAGTTTGCTCTTGTCGAAGCAGACGAAAAGGGAAGAGTTTTAATCAGACCCTATGACGTGCTTACAGAAAGCTTTTTCGGCTACGAGTGGCTTGTTGAAACACCGTGGGAGCCCGATTCATTCATTTATACCGATGCCCGTTATAATACTACGGTTAAGCCTTATTTTGCTGATGATGCAAAAATCGAAGTAAAGGTTGAGGGCAGCGACGCAACGCTTGAATTTACTCAGGCAAAAATAGACGAGGACAGAGTAAACGACTATAAGGTAACTGTCCGCCGCAAGTGTGATAACGCTATCGTACGTCAGCTCTGCTTTTGGTCAAGATACTACGTTAAGAACGTACCCGAAACGGCAGGATATAAGATTGAAAATCTCCCCGAAGGTGAATACGTGCTTTCTGTTACCGCAAGAGGCTTCTGGAACAATAAATCCGAAAACAGCCTTACCGCAGAATTTACAATCTGATTAATAAAAAATGCTCTTGCTTAATACAATTTAAGCAGGAGCAATATTTTTATCAGGGTGAAAGCTATGAATCTTATTGAAATTCTAAAAGCGGTTTTCCTCGGAATAGTCGAGGGTATAACCGAATGGCTGCCGATAAGCAGTACGGGTCATATGCTGCTTGTTGATGAGTTTTTACAGCTGAATATGAGCGAAGAGTTCAAGGAAATGTTCTTTGTTGTAATTCAGCTCGGCGCAATTCTGGCCGTTGTAAGCTTATTCTTCAGGCGTATGATTCCCTTTGAACTGAATAACGGACTGAAATTAAAAAAAGAAACGGTTTCCCTATGGCTAAAGGTTGTTATAGCCTGTGTACCGGGTGCAATTGTAACATTGTTGTTTGACGATTTTATCGAATCTCGCCTGTACACACCGGTTGTAATTGCGCTTACTCTGGTTATCTACGGTGTGGCTTTCATAGTTATTGAAAATGCGGCGAAAAGTAAAACGCCCAAAACAAATCAGCTGGAAATGATAAGATATAAAGAGGCGCTTTTAATTGGTTTGTTTCAGGTGCTTTCAATTATTCCGGGCACATCCCGTTCGGGCTCAACGATAATCGGCGCTTTGCTTATTGGTGTCTCCCGTGTTGCTGCGGCAGAATTTACGTTTTTTCTCGCCGTGCCCGTAATGTTCGGACTTAGTGCATTGAAGCTTCTTGATTTCGGCTTTGAGTTCACGGCGGAAGAGCTGGTAATTCTTCTTGTTGGCTGTGTAACTGCCTTTGCGGTTTCACTCGGTGTTGTAAAATTCCTGATGAACTATATCAGAAAAAAAGATTTCAGGCTCTTCGGTGTTTACAGAATTGTCCTCGGTGCTATAGTCATTGCTTATTTTCTGATTTTTAAATAATTTTTTAAGCATTTCTCTTGACTTTTCAATACTCCGTGTGCTATTATAATCAAGCACTTGGGGGTATAGCTCAGCTGGGAGAGCGCTTGAATGGCATTCAAGAGGTCAGCGGTTCG
>JAZOMP010000077.1:0-14082 GCA_045654045.1 Acutalibacteraceae bacterium | reverse complement strand
TGCAGCGAAAACGAAGCAGTCGCAGCCGGACATCATTTCCTTGATTTCCTCATCGCTCTTTTCGTAGAGGTTGCAAAGCTCAATTTCCATCTCTTCGGGGATGGGAGCTCCTTCGGGGAGAGGGGGAAGAGCAACGCTCTTAACCTGGTGTCCTCTTTCGATAAAAATTCTTGCGGCCTCACAGCCGAGAAGGCCTGTGCCGCCAATCATAAATACTTTCATCGCAGTGAAGTTTCCTTTCGTGGAATATTCTTTTTAACATCAAGCAGAGCAGTAGATTATACTGCTCTGCAAATTAGTTTTATTAGCCCTGTGCGTATGCGCCGACCTGCATCATAAAGTCGCCGAGCTGTGCACCGAATTCGGGAGCACCGTCCATGATAAGCTTGCCTGCCTTGACGGATTCAAGCATATCTGCTGTCTGCATAAGAATACCGAGTGCGCTGTCGAAGTTGTCGAAACGCATTGTGAAGAAAGGCATCGCTCTCTTGTATTCGCCGCGACCTGCTCTGGACTTACCTGCCTTAATGCGGATATATGCGCTGACCTCGGGATAGCCGTTGACAGCCCATGAGTAAACACGGTCGGGGCTCTTTGAAGTCCAGTCGTGAATAGCATCGTGACCGTTCTTGTTAAGTGTGCTGATACCGCTGGAAAGCAGGTAGAAGTAGCACTTTACAAGAAGCTTCTTTGTTTCCTCGTCCTCGGGAGCTTCCTTGGCTGTGAGGAGGGAGGACATCTTGAGCAGTACCATCATAAAGGAAGCGAATGCGCCTGTGTGCTTTGCGATACCCTTCATTTTGGGGAGATACTGCGGCTTTATCTGACCCTTGAAGAAAGCGTTGAGAGCCTCAATGCTCTTGAATTCAAGCTCAACGTGTGCGTTGTTGGTCAGCTTATCGGTGTGAACAATCCACTCGCCGTTGTTTACAACAAGATGTGTGCCTACCTTGCCTTCGGGAACGTCGGGGCACAGCGCACTAATCTGGTAGATTGTGTGAGCGTGCTCAAATTTCTTCGCAAGGTTGGGAACATCGTTTGCGATGACCTTGATGAGCGGGATTGCAGCACAGAGGAAAATTTTATTGGTAAAAACTTCGTCTCTTGTAGACATAAAAATCAATCCTTTCTGCTGTTAAAATCTGATTTTGTAAATCAGACTTCGTCGTCCCAATCGTCGTCAAGCTCAAAGTCTGCGTTCATTGCTTCACGAACGGCAGCGATGATACCATTGGAGTCGATACCGAGTGAGGACATAATGTCTTCGTGAAGACCGATGGGTGCGAACTGGTCCTGAATACCAAGACGCTTGAATGCACAGCCCTTACCTGTTTCGGCAATAACCTCTGCAACTGCTGCGCCGAGACCGCCGATAACGCTGTGGTCTTCAACGGTGATGATACGGCGTGTATCCATAATCGCCTTAACAACAGCCTCTCTGTCGATGGGCTTGATTGTGTGCATATTAAGGACGCGGACCTTAAGACCGTCTGCGTTCTCAAGGAAGTTAGCTGCCTGAAGTGCCTGGAATGCGCAGGAGCCGCAAGCGATAACTGTGATGTCTGTACCTTCCTTAAGCTGAACAGCCTTGCCTACCTCGAAGCCGTAGTCTGTTGTTTCGTAAAGAACACGGTCGAAACCGCGGTTGATACGGATGTAGTAGGGGCCGGGGTTCTCGTATGCTGCACGAACCGCGTTAACTGTCTCAAGACCGTCAGCAGGGCAGATAAGAGTGATGTTGGGCATTGAGCGGACAACAGCCATATCGCAGATTGCGTGGTGTGTTGAGCCTGCCTGACCGAAGGATGTACCTGCGTGTGTAGCAATAATCTTTGCGTTAACGTTCTGGTAGCAGATGTCTGTGTGGAGCTGGTCTGCACTTCTGAGAGAAGCGAAAACGGAGAAGGTTGAAAGGAAGGGAACAAGACCTGCCCTTGCCATACCTGCTGCAACGCCGAACATATTCTGCTCTGCAATACCTACGTTGAAGTATCTGTCCGGGAAATGCTCACCGAACATACCGATTTTTGTTGATTTACCAAGGTCAGCTGTGAGAGCGACAACGTCGTCGTGCTCCTGACCGAGTTCTACGAGCGTTTTGCCGTAGTATTCAGCTGTTGAGAAAGCTGTAGATTCAGTAGCTGTGTAAGTAAGTCCACCTGCCATGGCTTATGCACCCTCCTTTTCTGCTCTTTCGCAGCGCTTCTTGTAGAACGCCTCGAGGCTCTTCTTTGCAAGCTCATACTTCTCTTCGTTAAGTGCGCCGTAGTGCCACTTGTAGTCGTTTTCCATATAGTCAACGCCGCAACCCTTGACTGTGTTGCCGACGATCATAACAGGTTTTTCTGTGTGCTCGTATGCGTAGTCGATAGCATCGCACAGCTCCTTGATGTTGTTACCGTCAACTTCGATAACGTGGAAGCCGAAGGAACGCCACTTATCGCAGAAGGGCTCAAGCTTCATAACTTCTTCTGTCGGACCGTCGATCATGCACTTGTTACGGTCAACGAAAGAAATAACGTTTGTGATGTTGTAGTGAGCAATTGTCATTGCTGCTTCCCAGTTGGAGCCTTCGTCGCATTCACCGTCGCCGAGGATGCAGAAGGTCTTGTAGTCCTTACCCTTGATTCTTGCGGCAAGGCCTGTGCCTGCTGCAATGGAAAGACCGTGGCCGAGGGAGCCTGTGGAAGCGTCTGCGCCCTTAACCTTGTTGGAGTCAAGGTGAATACCCATCTTGGAGTTGGAAAGGTTGAAGGTCTTGAGCTGCTCCTTGTCGTTGTAGCCGTAGTCGCAAAGGACTGCTGCATAAGCAACGCCGGCGTGACCCTTACTGAGGATGAAACGGTCTCTGTCCTCCCAGTTGGGGTCTTCTTTGTCGAGGTGCATATACTTGTGGTAGAGAACTGTCATCATATCCATGACACTCATACCGCCGCCGATGTGAGCGGAGCCTGCCCAGTAAGTTGTATCGAGGCAGAGCTTACGAAGCTCATGAGCCTTTTTTTCGAGTGCAAGCCACTCTTGCTTGGTCAATGGCATTTTGTTTTCCTCCTGTATTAAAAATTTTCAATTAAAAGAGTTCAGGGTGGTTTGCTGCAACAACCTTGAATGCTTCGTCAGCAACCTCGAGTGTGAGGTTGATGTCCTTGTCGCTCATTGCGGCATTGATGAAGTGGTTGTGGTGGCTGGAGAAGAAGATGCCTCTCTTGACGCACTCTGCAACCCACTCCTGGTGGAGCATCATGGAGTTGTCGTTAGCTATTCTGAGGTAGAAGAGTGCGGGCTCGCCGGAAACGACAAGGTTGAAGCCGTTGTTTGCAGCTGCATCCTTAAGACCGTTTGTGAGCATAAGACCCTTTTCACGGAACAGCTTGGGAGCGTCGATTTCCTTCATCTTGTTGATACAGGCCATACCTGCTGCGAAGGGAACGGAGCTGAGCCAGTAGCTGCCGGTGTAGCTCAGTGAGCTGACAGCGCTCTTGAGGGAGTCCTTACCGCAAAGGCAGGAAACGTTCCAGCCGTTTGCAATAGCCTTACAGAAGCAGATAAGGTCAGCCTCGAAGCCGTAGTAGTGGTCGGAGCCTGCAAGGTCAAGACGGAAGCCGCAGCGGACGTCGTCTACGATAAGAACGATGCCCTTGCGTGTGCAAAGCTCACGAACCTTCTGCCAGTAGCCCTCAGCAGGTGTTTCATTGTCACGGTAGTTGCCGTGCATATAGGGTGTGGAAATGAAAGCGGCAATTTCGCCCTCGTTTTCCGCAACTAACTTTTCAAGTGCCTCGAAATCGTTCCAGTCAACGTAGAGGTTGTTTGCAACGTCCTCGGGGATAACGCCGGGGTAGTCAACCTTCTGTGTCCAGGGAGCAACGCCGTGGTAGAAGCCGTTAACGAAGATAATCTTCTTGCGGTGTGTTGCTGCACGGGCGGTCATAATAGCGGCTGTTGTAACGTCGTTACCGTTCTTTGCAAAGAAAGCCCAGTCTGCACAGTTGACGGTGTCAACCATAAGCTCTGCAAAATCAACAGTGATTCTGCTGGGAGAGGTTGTGCAGTTGCCAAGCTTTGACTGTGCGATAGCGGCTGCGTCAACGTCCTTGTCGCAGTAGCCGAGAACGTTGGGACCGTAAGCGCACATATAGTCGATGTACTTGTTGCCGTCAACGTCCCAGAAGTATGCACCCTTTGCCTTGTCGCCGAAAAGCGGCCAGTCGCAAACGGGAATAAAGTTACCCTCTGCCGGGCCGAGGTGGCCGTAAACACCTGAGGGAATTACCTTTGTTGCTCTGTCAAAGAGCTCACGGCTTACTTTATGCTCATAAATAGGAAAACTCATTCTGGTGTACCTCCGTTATGCTAAGTACAGAGCTACTCTGTCGAGTATTCTGTTAAGGTTGTCGATCATATTGATCATGCCCTTCATCGTGATTGTACCTTCGCCGATGCAGGCAACGGCATTGACCTTGCCGTCGAAAAGGTCACGTGCCAGGTCGAGGTCTGCAAACTCCATAGCGGCACGGGGGTTTTCGCTTGCCTTCTTGATTGTGACAAGGCGGTGGTCCTTTACGCGGATGGTAGCTGCAACGCTGTCCTTGATGCCAAAAGCGATTTCACCGTCGGGAATAAGGTGAGCGGAGAACTTACCGATCTGGTCGTTGTTTGCAATCTGTGCAAGAGCAACGGCAATTGTGTAGAACATCAGCTTTGTGCTGGTCTCGAAGAACTCTCTGTCCTCAAGGTCCTTCGGGTCAGGACGCATAAGAGCGGAAAGTCTGTCTGTCAGAGGTGTGAAAACCTTGAGCAGGAACTTGATGTGCTGGAAGCCCTTTGAGGGGATGGGTGTGACCGTACCGTCGATAAGACCGTTGAACTTATCAACCGAGCTGAACGGAAGCTTGACGTCACAGTCTGTGCAGCCCTGCTCCATACGGCAGCGGCCGTTTTTGAAATAAAGTGTGGCTTTGGGGCCGTCGGCAACGTCGAAGCCGATTGAAATAGGCTTCTGGTTTGAAAGAATTGCGGAAGCGACAGGGTCGATTTCGCAAAGGTTTTCAAGCGTACCGAGAACAGCGTACATATTGATGTAGGCCATTGTCTTTGAGTCTGTCAATGTGATATGATTTGTCAAAGCACATTCCTCCTTAGATAGGCGAGAAACTTGAATTTGCCCGCAGGCACTCCGCCTATATTAAAATCAATTTATTTTAACAAAGTATTATAATACTTGTCAATAATAAACACGAGTATTTAACAAATATTTAATTTATTGGAAAATATTTTTGTGCATAGTGCAATAAAATGTTGGACCAATTTTGGTTAATTCTTTAAAAGAAACAAAAATTTGGTTGTGTTATTGACAACAGAAAATGAAGGGGATATAATTAATAATCTAAAAGGGAGGAAGATTTATGAAAACGAACACCAAAAAGCTGGTAATGACGGCTTTGCTGGCGGCACTTACCTGTGTAGCAACGCTGATAATCCGCATTCCCTCACCGCTTCACGGCTATATTAATCTGGGCGACTGTATAGTCCTTGTTTCCGGCTGGCTGCTCGGCCCTGTATACGGTCTGCTTGCCGCAGGCATAGGCTCAGCACTTGCGGACGTTTTTGCGGGTTATTTTGTCTATGCGCCCGCAACCTTTGTAATAAAAGGTCTTATGGCGGTTGCCGCATACTTTATTTTCAAGGCGCTGTCAAAAACCAAGCTCTCAAAGGCAGGCTACATAATCAGCGGTATTGTTGCAGAATTGATTATGATAGGCGGTTACTTTGTTTTTGAAGGCTTTCTTTACGGTTTTGGTGCCGTGCTTGTCAATATTCCGCCAAACGCCGTTCAGGGTGTGGCAGGTATTATCGTCGGCTCGCTGCTGATAGCGGTTATCCGGAAAACACGCATTGATAAAAAAATAATGTAAAAGAAAAAGAGCTTCAGATAATTACTTCTGAAGCTCTTGATTTTTATGTATCTTAACTTATGCGTTGAACAGTTTGGCAACCGCACCGATTACGGTTACGAAGAAGGCGGAAATATATTCAAAAATGTTGTCGGCGTTTGTCATATTGACGTCAAAACGGTTTACCTCTTCGTCTGTTTCGGGGGTAAAGCGTACGTGGTCGAGACTGATGTCGGCATTTTCGCCGGAGAAGCAGAATACGATGTCGTTAATGTCACAGAGCTTGTCGTTGGCGAAAAGTATGCCGCATTCATTGCCCCACAGGCAGAGCTTGTCGAGGTTAAGTGTAATCATGTGCCATTCGCCGTCGGCAGGAATTACGCTTTCGGGCTGGTTGGTTGAGCAATCGGCAGGAGAGAACCACAGAGCCTTGTTTTCGTAAAGCTTAAGTCCGTCAAAGGTGATATCCGCAGTGCCGTTATTCCGTACATAGAAGCTGATTGTGCCGTAATTCCTGAAGCAGCTTTCAACGTCCCGGAAGTTTGACGGCTCAAAGTCATCGGCATAAATTCTATGCGGAGAAACGGTGAAAGAGCCGTTGGCTGCTTTTATGTTCATACCGCCGTTGCCTCTGAAAGCGTCGGAAGAATTGAAGGTGATATCAGCGTTGTTTGCAATCCAGCTTGCGTAATAGCCTGTCTGCTGTTCGTTATTGTAGTGCCATACCGTGTCACTTTCGCACTCTGCCCACGGTTTTTCAATCCAGAATTGCGCGTTGTAAGTCGGGTCTGTTACAAACAGGCTTATGGGCATAAATTTTTTACCGTCTTTTACGGAGTAGAGGTTTGCGTTGCCGTTGCTTACTGAGTAGCCGTAGGTAGCAGAAACGGGGTTTTCAACGCTGTCAGACCAGATTCTGACTGTATTTGCAGAAACAATTTCAGCTTCGGCTTTAACGTAAACACCGTTACTGCCGCAGATTGCAAAGCCGTCGGGAGTGCCGTCTGCCTTAATACCCTCGGCAACGTTTGTGAAGGTTGCGTAAATGCTGCCGTCACGAATTTCGGCGCTGTCAAGGCTTGCCGCTGTGTAGGTTGCGTTGCCGCCGTAGAGCATATCAGCCGCGCAATCTGCCATACGGTCACCTATTTCTTCCTTGTGCTCGGGGTGAATGGGACCTGCTAAGGGGATGTAGGTTCCGGGCAGGTCATTGATTGAAACCATAGCTCTTGATTCGGGGCGTGCCTTCTGCAAATCCGCAAGTGCAAAGTTCCATTCGGTCAGTTCCCAGCTGCCGTCAGCCGAGTAGTAATACGGAGCAAGCTGTGTGAAAATAATCGGCATAAGACCGTCTTCATATCCGAAAAGCTCTGTGTAGGAGCGCTGGTAAAGGTCAAACGCTCTTGCGTAACGCTCGGTTGACCAGCGGTTCATAATATCGGTTTCGCCCTGGTACCATATAATACCGGAGGGACGGAAATGCTTTACAGCCTCTATACGAAGGTTGTAGTTTATTGACATACCGTTACTGTAGTTTGTTTCGTTATCAGCCCAGTTTTCAACGGAAACATAGCTGTCTCCAATATCTTTTTTTACCTGCTCGTCGCTGTCAATAGCCTCACGGGAAAGCCACGTAGCGAGTGAAGTGCCGCCCAGGGAAATGTTGAGAATGCCTATCGGCATATCAAGCTTTTCCAGCAATTCCTCTGCAAAGAAGAAGCCCACAGCACTCACGGCGTAAATCATACTATCTTCACCTGTAATCCAGTTGGCGTCGGGAATGTCCTCACTCGGTGTTACGGAAACCTTACCGTCAGCGGAGTAGGTATCGGAAATCATTGCCCTTATCCACTTGCTCTGCTTGACGGAGTTTTCAAAGTCCTTTATTCCTGTGAGTGCCTGCGACAGAGGATACTGCATATTGCTCTGTCCGCTTGCAAGCCATAATTCGCCGAAGACAACACGCTCAAGCAGGGCAAAAGCCACGTTGTCACAGTAAAGCACAACGTTATATTCAGTAAAACTGCCCTTGGGTGCAACGAAGGATACGGCGAATTCCCCGTTTTCATCGGTACGGGTTATGCCGTCACGGATTATATTGTTGTCGCTGTCGAGAAGCAGTACGGAAACGGTGCTTCCTGCAGGTGCGTAACCTGCAAAAACGGCATCCTTTTCCTGCTCAAAGAGCATATCGCTGTCGTAAATCCTGTATAGCTCAGCAGATGTTTCTGCGGCAAATGCAGTTGTGACGCAAGAGAAAATCAGTACCGCACAAAGCAGTAAAGCGAGAAAATTTTTCGTCATAATCCGGTTGCTCCTTTGTTATGAATTAAGTCAGTACAAATTATATCACATATCAACGCTATTTACAAACAAAAATCCGTCCACTTTCGTGAACGGATTTTTTGGTCGGAGTATTCATAAGGGATTATAATATCAGAGAGAAGAATTAATCGTTTCTATAATTGTATGTATCTTTATCCACGTTTAATTCAACGCCATTTATTGTTACTGTATCTTCATCATTCCATTCTATTTTTGCTTCGGTACAATGATAGTTCCAGTATATATTCTTTTCTTTTTCGATTTGATTATTTCTAACCGAACATAATACGGCATAATCTGTTGTTGCACCACCATTATTTAAATATGCTGAAATTGTATATTTGCCGTCAGGTGAATCTACTTTGTTTAGCAATTCTTGTCCATCTATTCTTTGAATATCAAAGAAAGTCCAATGGATGGCATAAGCTCCTACAATAATAACAAGTAAGACAAGGATAATAATTTTTAGAAACTTCTTCAATAAAATCACATCCTTAATATTGATTGTCTATATTATAACACTGCGTTGTAAAAAATACAACCCACTTGACATCTTTGCAGTTAAAAACTGAAAGTGTCATAGTGGGTTATATACTTTGGTGTGAGAATAAAAAAATGAGTATTCACAGGTCAAATCCCTTATGAATACTCAATATGGAGCTGGTGACGGGAATCGAACCTGCAACCTGCTCATTACGAATGAGCTGCTCTGCCATTGAGCCACACCAGCAAATATTTAACTTACCGATATATTATAAACAAAGATTCTGTTATTTGCAAGTGTTTTTTATAATTAGAAAAGAAAATATTTAAAATTATAAAAACTTTCACACAAAAATCAGCCTTTTGCTTGCAAAAAGATATATTAGCAATTATAATATTACAAGTAACTTTTTTAAAAGGACGGATAAACGAATGAAAAAATTACTTTGTGCGATACTCGCTTTTTCAATGGTTTTTTCTCTTGCTGCCTGCGGTGACAAGGCTCCCGAGGTCAGCGACGAAAGCACAACCAAGGCACCCGGCTTTGAATGGCCCGACAACCTTCTTTTCGGTGACGTTCCCGGTCCGGTGGAGCGAGTTGACGTTTATAACGAAAAGAAGAACGACAATGGCTATATTTACGAATTTGCCGTCAGGGATATGAACTATGAGGATTACAGAGCATATATTCTTGAGCTTGAAAAGGCAGGCTTTGAAATTTACGACCCGAGCGGTCTCGGTCTTGTAAAGACCGAGGACAGACTGCCCGAAAAGCTCGCTGAGGATTCCTTCAATTCCTCCTGGGCAGGCAGCAGAAAGGGTCTGTACGTTGCAACCTTCTGGTTTGGTGACGAATACTACGAAAAGCACGACCTTGCCGACGATGTAAACTTCAGAATGACCTTCTACACATATAATGCATTCGACGCAGTAAAATAAAGGAGAATTAAAATGATTTCACAGCTTGCAAAGCCCGTTACGGGCGAAACCGTAGCAACAATGAAAACCTCTATGGGCGATATTAAAATCCGCCTTTTCCCCGAGGCAGCACCCAAGACGGTTGAGAATTTCACAACACACGCAAAGAACGGCTATTACGACGGCCTTATCTTCCACCGTGTAATCAACGATTTTATGATTCAGGGCGGTGACCCGACGGGCACAGGCTGCGGCGGTCAGAGCATCTGGGGCAGCACCTTTGAGGATGAATTCTGCACAGACCTTCATAACCTCCGCGGTGCTCTTTCAATGGCAAACGCAGGCCCCGGCACAAACGGCAGCCAGTTCTTTATCGTTCAGGCGGACGAGGTCAGCCGTGACCTTGTTGAGCAGATGGAACAGCTTTCCGACAGAGGCTTCCCCACTGAAACAGTTGAAAATTACAAGGCTGTCGGTGGTACACCGTGGCTCGATTACAAGCACACCGTTTTCGGTCAGGTTTTCGAGGGTATGGACGTTGTTGACGCTATTGCAAACGTCAAAACAGCCCGTGGCGACAAGCCCGTTGAGGACGTTGTGATCAACACAATAGTTATCGAAACACTTTAATTTTTGCGGGACACTTTCCCATAGCGGAAGGTGTCCTGTTTTTTTACATTTTTTACTTGTTGAATTGCACAAACGCTATGCGTTAGCGCAGGCTAACTTTTCGGCATACTGCCGATTTTGAAAAAGCTCTGCCCAAATCGTTGACTTTTAATTTTCTCAACTGTATAATTCAGGTAGTTAGCAATGGCTAATTGAATTGATTTTTACGGAGAATCACAATGAATCTTTTTTCAGCACAGGAAGGAAAAGAATACGTAATTGACCGTATAGATACAGACGATGAAGAGCTTAATGATTTTTTGTTTTCGCTCGGCTGCTACAGCGGTGAACCTGTAACGGTTGTTGCCCGTCAGCGCAGTACCTGTGTAATGTCGGTCAAGGACAGCAGATATTGTATCGACCGTCAGCTTGCCGAAGCAATAAGAGTATTCGATATATAAATTTTACGGTAATCGTTCGATTGCTTTTTTTATACAAGCAGGTTAGTCTCAACTAACCAACAGAAATTCAAAGGAGGCGGCCCCGTATGCGTATCGCTTTAGCGGGAAATCCCAACAGCGGTAAAACAACAATGTACAATGCCCTTACCGGTCAGAGCGAAAAGGTAGGTAATTGGGCAGGCGTTACTGTTGATAAAAAGGAACACGCTGTCAGAAAAAGTTTATACAGCGGGGCGACACTTACGGCGGTTGACCTGCCGGGCGCTTACTCAATGTCACCGTTTACCTCAGAAGAGAGCGTTACAAGCGACTACATCAAAAACGAAAAGCCCGACGTTATTATCAATATTGTTGATGCAACCAACCTGAGCAGAAGTCTTTTTTTCACAACACAGCTTCTTGAGCTCAATATTCCTGTTGTGGTTGCACTTAATAAAAACGATATAAATAAAAAGAAAGAAACCGATATAGACACAAAAATGCTTTCTGAAAAGCTTGGTTGTCCCGTATTCGTTACGGTTTCCACAACTGGCGAAGGTCTTGAAGCGGTAATTAAGGCGGCGGCTGAGCTTGTCGGCAGGGGACAGAAAGCCCCCTACGTTGACATCGGTGTGAACTTTTCAGATAAGGCATCCGTAAAGGCGGCAGACAGAAAACGCTTTGATTTTGTAAACGGCATTGTAAAGACAGTTGAAAAACGCAAGGTTTTTACAAGAGATAAAAATATTCACGATAAAATAGATTCTCTGCTCACGAATAAGTTCCTCGGCATACCGATTTTTGCCGTTGTAATGTTCCTCGTTTTCTGGATTTCGCAGGCAGGTCCCGGTGTGTGGATAGCCGATTGGCTTACAGTCCTGCTCGAAAAGGGACAGGAGTGGGTAGGCGGAATGCTCACAAACGCAAATCCGCTTCTCTACGCTCTCCTTGTGGATGGCGTAATCGGCGGCGTAATTGCGGTTATCGGTTTCCTTCCGCTTGTTATGGTTATGTACTTTCTCATTGCACTGCTTGAGGATTGCGGCTATATGGCACGTGTTTCCGTTGTCCTTGACCCGATTTTCAAAAAGGTCGGTCTTTCGGGCAAATCCGTTATTCCCTTTGTTGTGGGTACGGGCTGTGCCGTGCCGGGCGTTATGGCTTGCCGCACAATCCGCAACGAGCGTGAGCGCAGGGCAACAGCCTTGCTTGCACCCTTTATGCCGTGCGGCGCAAAGCTGCCCGTTATCGCTCTGTTTGCAGGTGCGTTCTTTGAGGATGCCTCGTGGGTAGGTCCGCTTATGTATTTTGTCGGCATTGTAATAATCTTTGTCGGTGCACTTGTAATAAACAAAATAACAGGTGCAGGTGCAAAAAGATCTTTCTTTATTATAGAGCTTCCCGAGTATAAATTTCCGAGCTTCGGCAGAGCGACAATGGCTATGCTCAGCCGCGGTAAAGAGTACATAATAAAGGCGGCAACAATCATTCTGCTTTGTAACACCGCCGTTCAGGTTATGCAGTCATTCAGTTGGAGTTTTGCGCCTGCCGAAGCTGCAGATTCCTCAATTCTTGCTTCAATTGCAAGTCCGTTTGCGTATCTCCTTGTTCCCGTTGTCGGTGTGCTTTCGTGGCAGCTTGCTGCTGCTGCGATTACCGGATTTATCGCAAAGGAAAACGTAGTCGGTACGCTTGCCGTATGCTTTGTAGGACTTGAGAATCTGATTGATACAGAAGAGCTTTCAATGCTCGACGGTGCTGGCGGTGAGGTTGCGGGCGTTATGGCAATAACAAAGGTTGCCGCTCTTGCTTACCTTATGTTCAACCTCTATTCGCCGCCCTGCTTTGCGGCTATCGGTGCAATGAACAGCGAGCTTAAAAGCGCAAAGTGGCTCTTTGCAGGCATAGGTCTTCAGCTTGGTACAGGCTTTACGGTAGGCTTCCTTGTTTACCAGGTAGGTACTCTGATTACAACGGGTGCTTTCGGCGCAGGCTTTATCGGCGGATTCTTAGCTGTTGCGGCATTTGTTGCAATTCTTTTTGCAATGAGTATAAAAGCAAACAAAAAGATAAAAAATTAATAATCCATTGATTATAAAATGAAAGGAGTACGCTGATGGAAAACTTTGTAATTATTGCAGTCGTGGCGGTTATCGTAATTGTTGCAGGGCTGTATATTTATAAGCAGAAGAAAAGCGGCAAAAAGTGTATAGGCTGTCCGTATGCGAACTCCTGTAATAGCGGATGCAATAAAAATTCTCCTTATTAATGCATACATACAAACTGAAAATGCTCCCCGTATCCGAGTGATACGGGGAGCATTTTTATCGATTTACGAATACAAAATTCTTTCAGCACCGTTTTGCATATGGTAATAAATCTGTAATGAGTAGCGGTAGTAGTTCTGGAAATCTTCGTAGGTTGCGAAGAAAGCCTTGGTTGGCTTTTCACCCTCCATACCTCTTACAATACCCATAAAAACGGCATATCTGTCGGCGGCTTCAACCATATAATCATACCACATCTGCAAATTCTGATTGCCGACGTATTTGTAAAGCTTCTTGTCTTCCTTAACGCGTCTTACAGCGTTTTCAATGCTTGCAAGGTAGTCGGGCAGCTTTTCTTCGGCAAGGTAGAAATCACCCGAGCTGAGAGCGGTATCAAAGGGGTTGGGAATATTGAGTATTCCGACAAGCTTCTGCGCGTCTTCCTTTGAAAGCGTACCGTTGAGAGCGTAGGTTTCGCCTTCGGGAATTTCCTTTATTGTGGTAGGCTCTTTGTCGGTGTCGGGTGTCTGGAGCGCACCGCCGTTAGCCTTGGTTGTTGTTTCGGCAGGTCTGGTGGTGGTTTCTTCCTTTCGGGTTGTTGCGTCAGGCTTGGTTGTTGCTTCGCTTGCGGAGGGTGCCGTGGTGTCAAGGTCAATTATATCCTGGTCAACCTCTACGCTCTGCGCAACCGTTGTCTGCGACTGTCTGATTGTTTCGCCCTCGGGAGTTGTTACTATGTAGCCACCCTTTTCTGTTACGGGCGGGTCATAAAGAATAAGCTCTGTGATACCCTCGTCATCCGTAACAGGTTTGCCGTGTTCATCCGTCATAACCTCGAAAACGGCACTTTCCCCGTTGTCAAAGGTAAGAATTTCTGTGTGCGGCGGTGTGTAAATTTCGCCCTTATTATTTTTGCCGCAGGCCGCAAGGCAGAAAATTACGGCAAAAACAAGCAGAATACAAAGTCCTTTTTTCATTTTTCTCTTTCCTTTCTTTATATGTTTTTTATCTGTTTTTAAGGTGCCTGATTATACTTTTTATGTTGTTTTCCGTGTGCAGGCTGAGCTCTGCCGGGCGCAGGCTTTCCAGCCTGTGTGCATCGGAAGAGGTGAGAATTTTCATGCTTTCAAGCACAGGGAATTTCTC
>JAZOMP010000076.1:0-6430 GCA_045654045.1 Acutalibacteraceae bacterium | reverse complement strand
AATCCGGCGATTGAAATAATAATCAATATATGCTATAATTAATTAAAATACAAAATTGTAATAAAAAGGTGACAAAAGATGAAAAAGAATGTTATTTTCAAAATTATCTGTGTTGCGCTTTCCGTGCTGACTCTTTGCTTTGCTTTCACCGCCTGCGGCGATAAGGACATCGCAATTATCGGCGGTGCGGACGGTCCGACTAAAATCATCGTCGGCGATAACGCGAAAAATAACGAATATAGTTTACCAGTATTGAACGAATTGGGAGAACTTTTGGAAATAGATTTTGAAGCGCTTAAAGTTCGTTTGGGATACAGTATGAATGGACCAAGTGACGGTTGGAGATCTGTATCTGAGGGACAGTTTTATCTTAATAACATAGAAACAGTTGAGTGCTATATGAATACAGCTTCATCACCCAAGGAAATGTATGGTATAAAGGATGGAAAGATTCTGTTTTCTGGAGTGTACGGGGTGAGTTCATATGCTTTTGTTAAGGATTTTTTATCAGATGAAGCGTTAGGAATCAAGCCGGCGTCCTATGAAATTGATGGCGGTAATTTTGTTGCGTATATTTGGAAAATCAATAATGGTTATTTGTCGATAGTGGCTATGCCATTAAAAAATAGAAACTGGCAAGACCATATAGCATATAGTATGGTTCAAGTTAAGGACTTAGAGCTTTTAAGCTTTATTCCTTCTGAAAAAGACATTCAAACTGATAGACAAGATAATGAAGCATTAACAGATACGGACACCGTAAAGGTACGCTTTGATATGGAGTGCGACGGCAAGGACATCGGCAGCTTTACAATGATGCTTTACCCTGAATACGCACCAATTACGGTTGAGAATTTCGTCGGACTTGTTCAGGAGGGCTTTTATGACGGCGTAACCTTCCACCGTATTGCAGAGGGTTACAACGGCCCGTTTGTTGCTCAGGGCGGTGACCCCGACGGCGACGGAAGAACAAACCCCGGTCAGAAGCAGATCAAGGGCGAATTTGCTGCAAACGGTGTTGATAATCCCCTTGCCGACAGTCACGTCCGTGGCGTTGTATCAATGGCAAGAACAAACGATTACAACTCCGCAAGCAGCCAGTTCTTTAACTGCTATAATGACAGCTATGGCGCATCTCTCAACGGCCAGTACGCTGCCTTGGGCAAGGTTATCGAGGGTATGGAGGTTGTTGATTCCTTCCTCGAGGTTGAGCGTGATTACAACGATAAACCGCTTGAAGATATCATTATAACAAAGGCTGAAATCATTAAATAAAAAATGTGGCATCTGTCAGTTAACGCAGACAGATGCCATTATTAGTTTTATTCCGTTTGTGTCGGCGCTTCCTCAACAACCTGTGTAACCTGTGCGGTTGTTTCGGGGATAGGCTCTTTTGAAATCTGAATGCAGGTATCCGTAATAACAAAGGTTACAATAAACACAAATACCAACAGCAATATATATGCCGCCGCTGAATATGCCTTGCGGCGTGCCTCCTCCTGCGCAAAGCTGAGCGTGTGTGTGGAGGTGGGAGATTCTTCAACAGGGTAGTTCTTGCTGAATTGCAGTATCGCTCTGCGGTGCTGTTCGGGCTCCGGTATTACGGGTCGGAAATCCTCGGGAAGCTGTTCGTTGGGCTTTTTGTTTTCTTCCATAGCTTTTCACCTCATACAAACAGCGATGTGCCTGAAAGACCTGCGAAGCCGAGCGAAATAAGGGCAATGTAGATAAACGTAACGGGCTTGCCCCTGAAAAACGGACTTATGCTCTCGTTATTTCTCAGGCGGCTTTCGCCTTCACCTATAAGAACAACGGCAACAATAAATGCTATACCTGCGCCTATACCAAGACCGATTGATTCAATAACACCAAACGCAGCACGTCGGTTAATCATAGGAACAGCAAGCACAAGCGTGTTTACTGCCGCCATACCGATGCGGTGAATATCAGCAGTGTTGCGTTTTAATACAAGTTTGATTACGGCCGTAAAGCCAAGATATATCACAGCAAGCACACCGCAGTAAACCGCAAGGTGAAGCGAGGTGCTCAGAGCGTTGATGGCAGGAATTGCATCAAGTGCGGAGCAGACTGCAGCAGTTGTGCTTGTGAAAAATGCAACAAGCAGAGCAATGGGGAAGAAGTCTCTCGGTTTTGTGGCAATTCTTATTGCTTCACTCATACCGAAGCCGCCGTTGAAAACAAGATTCTGCAGCAACAGAGCAAATATGGAGGCGTTCAAAAATGCGTAAATCATTCCTTATCCTCCTTGTGTCCGAAAACGTCATCCATTGAACGGCTCATAAGCTTTTCAAGCTCATCGTCCGCAACATTGTCAAAGCTGTAGTGCTTTTCCTCCGTCGGTTCTTTTTCTTTTTCAACGGTAACGTCTTCGATTTTCAGTTCTTTATATTCTGTATGCGTTTCGGGCTCGGGGATTTCCACGGGCTCGTTTTCTGCTTTTGTTTCTTCTGCCTCAACCTCAATCCCGACCGTTTCAGGTGTTTCTTCTGCAACCGCTTCTTCTGGTTGTTGCTCGTCTTCAGGCTGAATTTCAGCGGAAATCTCGTCAAGGTTAATGTCAGTTTCCTCGGGTGTAAGGTCAGGTAATATTGCCGTAATGCTGGCTTTAGGCTCAGCCTTCGGTGCGTGAGACTTTTTGCCGTGTCTGGGCTTGGGCTGTTTCTTGTCAAGGAATTTCGGCCAGTAGGCAGAAATAAAGCTTCTGAGCGCGGCGCCTGCAAAGCCTATCATAAGAAAGCCGCCGAAGGGGAGAAGAAGACCTGTGAGAGTTCTGCCTTCCCAGAATTTAAAGCCTGCAATTGCACCGCTGCCGATAATTTCGCGTATTGCGCCGACAAGCAGAAGCACGGCGGCGTAGCCTGCGGAGGCGGTTGCACCGTCAGCAAGTGCGGCAAGCGGCTTGATTCTTACCGCAAAACGCTCGCAACGCAATACAAGCAATGAATTAACCGCCATAACGGGCAGATATATTCCGAGTGTACCGAAAAGCTCGGAATTTAATTTTTCGATAAGGTACATAATCGGTACAACGAGCGCACAGCCGATTATGATATAAATACCTGTTCTTATCCAACGGGGAACAGCTTTAAGAAAGGCGGAGGCAATAACTTCGCTTACGGTTATTGCAATCGCAGCAACAACGGCAAGCAGGGCAGCGCCATGAATCGACGTAGCCATTGCAACAACGGGACAAAGGCCGACGGCCTGAACAAGCACGGGGTTGAATATTCCTGCGTTACGAAGCAGTAAGCCGGGGGTTTTGCTGTTTTCAGCCATCATTAAGCCTCCTTTTCTGATAAATATGATTTTAATTTAATATCCGAACAGCAGCGTCCAATAATAGGTTTCGCCGTCGTTATAGCAGCCTATGGCGGCTGATTTATAGGTTTCGTTTAAAATGTTGTCCTTGTGTCCCTGGCTGTTCATCCAGGAATTTATAACGGATGCAGGACTTGTATGACCGGAGGCGATGTTTTCGCCGTAAACAAGCTCGCTTACAGTAAAGCAGGTTGACCCGTCGGGTCTGTTGTGGGAAAAGGTTACCTCAAGCTCTCTGGCTCTTGTATCCGCCGCCTTTGCAAGGTCCTTTGAATATTTGAGGGAAGGTAGGTTCTTCTTGTCACGCTCTGCGTTCACAAGGTGCAGAAGCTCGGTTTCAAAAGCCTTGTCCTCTTCACTCTCAACCTTGAGTACGGTGGTTGTAACCGTCGGGTATTCGATTTCGGGCGGCTCCGTTACTATAGGCTTGCGCGTGGTGGCTGCTGTGGTTGCCTGCGTTGTGGGTGCGGCGGTGGTGGAAACAGGTTTGGTAGTGGTTGTACGGCGAGGTCTTGTGGTGACGGGTGCTGTTGTTTTTGCGGAGGGCTCGTCGCTGTTGCTTTCTTCAACGGCGGCAGAGCTGTATAATTCCGTGAATTCCCAGAAAAATTCTTCTGTATAGAATTCGGTTGTGGTTGTTTCTTCACGGATTATTTCGTTGTGTTCAAATCCGAATATTTCGTCCTTGGTTTTAGCTTCTTCTGCTGAACAGCAGGCAAGCCCGAAACATAATATAAAAGTAGCGGCAATTGCGGCAAACGAACGGGATTTACGCATTTTTTGCGCCTCCCTCTGCCTTCTTTTCAAGTGCCTTTACGAGCTGTCTGTCAACGGCATTCCACACGGCGTTGATAATAAGTATGCCGAAGCACGCACATTCTTCAAACGCACCGAAACGGCGCATAAGCATACACACAACACCAGCGCTTATGCCGTAAAGCAGACGGCTTAAGGGAAGTCTGGGCTGAGTGCCCTGCTCTGTTAAAAGGAAGAGTGCGGCAAAAATCATATAGCCTGCAACAAGCTCAAGCACAACCGATGAAAGAAGACTTGTAACTCTCGGGAAGCAGAGCGCTGTAAGCGCCGCACCGCCTATAAAGCCGCCAACGCTTATGAAAAGCTTTGTGCGTCGGATAAGCATATAAAGAGCGCTGCCGAAAAGAACGATAATACAGCCTGCACCCATAGGCCCGGGATAATTGCCTGTAAAAATGTCAATTGCCTTGACTGAGCTTAAGCTGATTGAGGTGTTCTGCGAAAGCAGATATGCAAGCGAAGAGCCGCTTGAACCCGTCAAAGCGGTGTTGGCGACAATCCGGGGATAGTCAAAAATCAGATCGGAGAAGCATATAGTTAAAAAGGCCATACCTGCGGCAGCAGGAGAAAAAGGCAGGGTTTCGTTTCTGCCGAAGGGAAGCTTTGCGGCAATTACGGCAAAGCTGCTGCCGACTGCGGGTATCCACAGTGGAGCGTTTGCAGGCAACATCAGCGCCAGGATAATGCCCGTTGTAACTGCGCTCAGGTCGCTTACTGTTGCAGGCTGGCGCAGAAACTTTCTGCCGAAGAACTCGCACAAAACGGAAACGATAACGCTTACGGCAATTAAACGAAGCGCTTTGGCACCGTAGAAGTACCACGCACTTACGCACGGAAGCAGGAGAATTGCGAGCATATCAAGCTGTAGTGAACGGGTAGCCTTGGTTGAAAATCTTTCCGGCATTGTGCAAATCTCCTTTCTTTAATACCATTATTTGTGTCTTGATTTTAAGGCGGGTTAAAGGTTACGATTTATATGTAAGCTTAAGGGGGTAGGGATATGAAAATAGAATCGCTTACAGACGAAACAATTATAGTTGAACTCTCCGAGGAGGATATGAAAAATCTCAATATCACATATGAGGAGATGGATTATTCAAGAGTAGAAACAAAGCGTGTAATCTGGACTATACTCTCCCGTGCCCGAAGAACTCTCGGCAGGGAGCTGGACACCTCGGGCAGACTTTTCGTTGAAGCAATGCGCCACGAGGCAGGCGGCTGCGTGCTGTTCTTTTCGGTTGAACAGGACGGCAGGAATCTGCGCCGCACGAAGAAACGTTATATGATAAAAAGAGGGGAATACATAACCTGTGAATTTGAAAATGCACAGACACTTTGCGACTGTGCAAGAAGAATAAGCTTTGCGGGTTATCCCTGTGACAGCAGGTTGTACCGACTTGGGAATAAGTACCGTTTGCTGCTCCGACCCTACTCGGGGGCAGGGCGCATAAGGCTCTGCCTGCCCGAATTCTGTAAGGTCATCGGAGAAAGCTCCCTGCTCACCGAAATAACCGATGAGCACTGGGAGTGCTTAGCCGAAGAAAATGCGGTTGAATTACTTGGCCTGGAAAAGTAACATCATAAAGCCTGCTGCAACTGCTGAGCCGATAACGCCTGCAACGTTGGGGCCCATAGCGTGCATAAGCAGGAAGTTTGTGGGGTTAGCCTTTTTGCCTTCAACCTGGGCAACACGGGCTGCCATGGGAACAGCGGAAACGCCTGCTGCACCGATAAGGGGGTTAACCTTGCCCTTAGTAACGATATACATTACCTTACCAAGGAGAACACCGCCTGCGGTTGAGAAGGAGAATGCAAGCAGACCGATACCGATAATCATAAGGGTTTCGGGCTTAAGGAACTGTTCGCCGTTTGCGGTTGCACCGACTGTTACACCGAGCATAATTGTAACAATATTGCAAAGTGCGTTCTGTGCAACGTCGTTAAGTCTTTCAACAACACCGCTTACTCTGAAAAGGTTGCCGAGCATAAGCATACCGATAAGGGGGGCAACGCTCGGAAGAATAAGAACGCAGAGAACAGTAACTATAATCGGGAAAATTACAAGCTCAGTCTTGCTTACCTTACGAAGCTGACCCATCTTGACCTCACGCTCTTTCTTCGTGGTGAGAGCACGCATAATGGGGGGCTGGATAAGCGGAATGAGAGCCATATAGGAGTATGCCGCAACCGAAATGGGAGCAAGCAGGTGGTCTGCCAGCTTGGAAGCGGTAAGAATAGCCGTAGGACCGTCTGCACCGCCGATGATGGCGATTGC
>JAZOMP010000075.1:0-1572 GCA_045654045.1 Acutalibacteraceae bacterium | reverse complement strand
CTCATAACGTGCTTAACGCAAAGCACCACGAAAAGGAAGCCGAAATTATTGCTCAGGCAGGTAAGCTTGGCGCCGTTACCATCGCAACCAATATGGCGGGTCGTGGTACCGATATTATGCTTGGCGGTAATGCGGAATTTTTAGCAAGAAAAGAGCTCAAAGCCCAGGGTTATAGCGATGAAATCATTGCCGAGGCTACAGGCTATGCCGATACCGACAACCCCGATATTTTAATTGCCAGAGAAAAATTTGCCGAATATATGGCAAAATATAAAGCACAGATTGCCCCCGAAGCCGAAAAGGTGCGCGAGGCGGGTGGACTTTACATTATAGGTACCGAACGCCACGAATCACGCCGAATTGATAATCAGCTTCGCGGTCGTGCGGGACGTCAGGGCGACCCAGGTAACACCAAATTCTACGTTTCCCTTGAGGATGATTTAATGCGACTTTTCGGTGGCGAAAGGGTTAGCCGAATTATGTCTATGCTTAAGGTAGATGAAAATCAACCTCTTGAAACAGGTTTGCTTTCAAGCTCAATCGAATCTGCACAGGGCAGGGTAGAGGCTCGTAACTTTGGTATTCGTGAAAGAGTTTTAGAGTATGATGACGTTATGAATAAGCAGCGTGAGCTTATCTACAAGCAGCGTAATCAGGTGCTTGACGGTGACGAGCTCAAGCCCAAGCTTATCAAGATGCTTGAGGATAACGTATGTGACGCAATTGACCTCTACCTTCCCGAATCCGTCGAGAAGAGCGAGTGGAACGTTGAGGGTCTCAAGGGCGCATTTATGGGCTGGCTGACAACTCCCGAAGATTTTGCCGACGGTATTTCCGACCGTGACGAAACAAGAATGGTACTCATCGAGCGCGGCGAGGCTCTTTACGCAAAGCGTGAGGAAGACCACGGCAAGATTATGCAGTTGCTTGAAAGAAAGGTACTTCTTGACAACGTTGACGCCAAGTGGATGGATCACCTTGACGCAATGGAAGAGCTCAAGCGCGGTATCGGTCTTCGTGCATACGGTCAGAAGGATCCCGTTGTTGCTTTCCGCTTTGAAAGCTATGATATGTTTGACGATATGACACGCCAGATTAGGCAGGATACAATTCGTATGCTTCTCACCGTTCCGGTAAGAACAGAAGAGGACACAAAGCGTGAGCAGAAGGTCAAGGAGGTTGCAACCAATGCAGGCGGCGACACCAGCGACAAGAAGCGCCCCGTACGCAAGGCGGCAAGCGAAAAGGTAGGCCCCAACGACCTCTGCCCCTGCGGAAGCGGCAAGAAATATAAGAAGTGCTGCGGTTCACCGACAGCACAAAAACAGTAAACCGTTTTTGTTAAAATAATAAAGAAAAAATAATAAATAAAAGGTGTGGGTGGGACACCCACACCCGATTTATATTCCATTATTGAAGGACAGCTTTTATGTACCAACAGTTAATAGATTTTTTCAAGGACAAATCTGTGCTTATTCTCGGCCTTGGCAGAGAAGGCAGGGCAACCTACGCTTTTTTGAGGAAGCACTACCCCGACAAAAAGCTTTATATTGCCGACAGAAATCAGGTAAC
>JAZOMP010000074.1:0-33025 GCA_045654045.1 Acutalibacteraceae bacterium | reverse complement strand
TGGGCTTGGGAGTGAGGTCATAGAGGACGCGGTTGATGCCTTCTACCTCTGCTGTAATTCTTGCTGTGATAGTGTTGAGGACGGTGTAGGGGATTTCCTCAATTGTTGCGGTCATTGCGTCTGTTGTGTTGACAGCGCGGATGATTGCGGGCCAACCCTCGTAACGCTTGCCGTCTCTTACGCCTACGCTCTTCATAGCGGGTACTGCGATAAAGTACTGCCATACGTGGCTTCCAAGGCCGGACTTGTCGAACTCTTCACGAAGGATAGCGTCTGCCTCGCGGAGTGCGTGAAGTCTGTCGCGGGTGATTGCGCCAAGGCAGCGTACGCCGAGACCGGGACCCGGGAAGGGCTGACGGTCAACCATTTCGGAGGGGAGACCGAGTGCTCTGCCGACTACACGTACTTCGTCCTTGTAAAGGAGCTTGATGGGCTCAACAAGGCCGAAGTTGAGGTCTTCGGGGAGACCGCCTACGTTGTGGTGAGCCTTTACGCCCTTGCTTTCGATGATGTCGGGGTAGATTGTGCCCTGTGCAAGGAAATCAACGTCGTCAGCAAGCTTGCGTGCTTCCTCTGCGAAAAGGTAAACGAATTCGTTACCGATAATTTTTCTCTTTGTTTCGGGGTCTGCAACGTCGACAAGCTTGTCGTGGAAACGGCCGGTTGCATCGACATAAATAAGGTTAGCGTCACGTCCGTTCTGGAAAACCTCGATTACGTTTTCGCTTTCGCCCTTACGCATAAGGCCGTGGTTTACGAGAACGCATACGAGCTGCTTGCCGATAGCCTTGATAAGAAGTGCTGCAACAACGGAGCTGTCAACACCGCCGGAGAGAGCGAGGAGAACCTTTTTGTCGCCTACCTGCTCACGCACGAGAGCAACCTGCTCGTCGATAAAAGCGTTTGCGAGCTCAACGGTTGTAATGCGTGCCATTGATTCGGGTCTTTTGTTTGAATCCATATATTTGTTTCCTCCTTGAGAAAGATTAACAAGTTTAAAAAACGGGATGATTCATTATAAAATATCTTAAAGCAAAAATCAACAGTATTTTTACTGCTAATTGCCCGTTTGAAGAAAAAAATTTTGTGCAATTGTATTTTTTGCTCGGGTGATTGACTTTATAATGCCAAAATGCTAATTTATAATTATAGTCAGATCGGGGGGCTTTAAAATGACAATATTTTCTTTGTTTTACGCTGTGTTCATTGCGCTGTTTTCAACAATAGGCACTTACCTTCCCGTGGCTTTCAATATTACGGTTGAGCCTACCGTTTTTGATTGCGGCGGAGACTACTATTCCGTTGTCTGGGTTACCTCGGGTAAGGGCAGCGGCTACGTAGAATATACCTTCAACGGCGAAGAAAAAACCGTTTGGGATTCTTCGGGCGGTTTAATCAGAACGGATGATACGATTCACAGCGTCAGGGTGCCCAAGGCAGAGCTTCAGGGTAATACATATAAGGTCGGCTCACAGCAGGTCGGCTACAAATTCGGCTACAACGCCTTCAAGCGCAGAAGCGTTGAAAGCAAGGAATACAGCTTCAACGGTGTACCAGGGCAGGACGATATAAAAATTCTCTGCATTTCTGATATTCACGGAATGAAGAAAGAAATGTCGAACGCTGTTTCTTACTTTACCGATAAGCCAGATATGATAATGCTCCTCGGTGACGTCTACAGCCAAATCGCTTTCAAGTATGAGTTTGTTAACCACGTGCTCAAAAATGCTTTTGCTCTCAGCGGCGGTGAAATTCCCGTTGTTTACACAAGGGGTAATCACGAAACGCGTGGTGAATTCGGCGCACAGGCGATAAAGTATTTTCAGGGTGAAACAGGCGAATATTACTTCACCCTCGATTTCGGTCCGCTTTCGGCTATAGTTCTTGACTCGGGCGAGGACAAGGCGGATGACCACAAGGAGTACAGCGGTCTTGTGGATTTTGAAGCCTACCGTGAGCAGGAGTACAACTGGCTCTGCTCGCTTGAAAGCAGCCGCTTTGAAAACGCAACCTACAAAATCGCCTTCAGCCACGACCCCACTCTTACAGAACACTTCGGCAAGGACTGGACAGCACCTATGATTAACCTTGGTATGGACCTTCTTGTCGGCGGTCACCACCACAGCAACACACTTATCGAGGGTGAATTGCCCGTATTTATTGACGGCGGCAAGCAGAACGACGGCTCAGGCGATTGGCTGGCTTCAATGCTTACCCTCAAGGACGGAACAATACGTATGCTTTCGATAGATGACAGCGGCAACGTAAGGTTTGACCGTACAGTTACCGTATAATAATCTTGCATTTTTCGCCATAATATGATAAAATCTCCTTCGTTTGAATGAAGGAGATTTTTTATGAACTGGGATTTTTCTTTTTTCTGCACAAGCATAATGCTCGGTGCAGGACTTGCAATGGATGCTTTTTCCGTTTCGCTTGCAAACGGTCTTAATGAGCCGGGAATGAAAAAAGGCAGGCTGTGCGGTATAGCGGGTGTATTTGCGCTGTTTCAGTTTGCAATGCCGATTATAGGCTGGGTGTGCGTGCATACGGTAATGCAGTATTTTACCGCTTTCGGTAAACTCATTCCATGGATTGCCTTCGGTCTGCTTCTCTTTATCGGCAGTAAGATGCTTATTGAGGGTATCAGGGGCGGCGAAGAGGACGAAAAACCTGCCGTAGGTATTGCGGGTCTGCTTGTGCAGGGCGTTGCAACCTCGATTGATGCGCTTTCCGTAGGCTTCACAATTGCGGATTACGACGGTCTGCGTGCCTTCGTATGCTGCCTTGTAATTGCCGTTGTAACCTTTTTCCTCTGCGTTGGCGGTCTTGTGCTCGGCAAAAAGTTCGGCACTAAGTTTGCCGGCAAGGCTTCAATTTTCGGAGGTTTAATACTTATCGCAATCGGTCTGAAAATATTTATTGAAGGCATTATTTAATATTCTCTAATCATAATTAACATTCTGTTAATTGACAGCAACCTTTCCATGTGTATATACTTGAAATAAAGTATATAGGAAAGGTTGTTTTTATATGAAAAAACTCATTTCGCTTATTCTTTGTATCTGCCTTTGCTGCGGCCTTGCTTTTATTTCTGCGGCACAGGAGGAGGGAATTTCCGTGAAAAACGCAACGATTGTTGTCGGTGCAAACGCTTCGCAGACCGACCGCTATGCCGCTGATAAGCTTGCTTACTACCTCGGCAAGGTAACGGGTAGTGAGTATACGGTTTTAACCGATGCCGCCACTAAGAGCGGTGCAGAAATAGTTGTCGGCGAAACCGCAAGAAAGCAGTTTGATTTAAGTGCTTACGACAACGGCGGATATATCATAAAGTCCGAAGGCGATAGTATTTATATCTGCGGTTCAGGTACACGCGGCACTATTTACGGTGTATATGGCTTCCTTGAGCAGTACTGTAACTGCCGCTGGTACAGATACGACGTTATTTCTACACCTGCCAATGCAGAGCTTACTCTGCCGACGGATATTGATTACAGCTACAATCCGTATTTTGAATACACACAGACCGACACAAACAGCTCCCGTGATACCGAGTTTTCTGTTGCCAACGGTCACAACGGCGGCGTTTACGTTACGCTCAGCGATGAGCAGGGCGGCAACGTAGCCTACATAGGCTCTTTTGCACATACGCTTACAACACAGTACTGTAAGTCTGCCGATTATTTTGAAACAAACCCCGAATACTTTGCACTTCACAACGGTAAGCGCACACCCAACCAGCTTTGCCTTACTAACCCCAAAACGCTTGAAATTGTCACAAACGAGGCTCTTGCCGTAGTTGAGGCAAACCACGACCCGAGCGCAAGTGTTCAGATTCTTTCGCTCACACAGCACGATAACCAGGAATTCTGCGAGTGCAGCAGCTGTAAGGCTCTCGACAACGAAAACGGCTCACATTCGGGTACTATGATTACCTTTGTAAACGCTGTTGCAAAGGCAATTGAGGACGCAGGCTATACCAACATTGCGGTTGATACTTTTGCCTACCAGTATACCCGCCAGGCACCGACAGCCGTTGTTCCCCGTGACAACGTTATAGTACGCCTTTGCTCAATTGAGTGCTGCTTCGGTCACACGCTTGACGATGCCAAGTGCAAGGAAAACGCCGCTTTTATGGCAGACCTTGAGGCTTGGGGCAAAATCTGTGACAGAGTTTATATCTGGGACTATGTCAACAACTATAACGAGACAGTCTGCATTTTCCCGAACTTCGGTGTTATGCAGAGAAACGTTCAGATTTTCTACGAAAACAGCGTCAAGGGCGTTTACGAAGAGGGTAATTATTATATCTCCGAGTCCGACGGCGAATTCGGCGACCTTCGTACATATCTGCTCCAGAAGCTGATGCAGAACCCGTACATCGACCTTGAAAAAGAGCTTGACGGCTACCTTGAAGCCGTTTACGGCGCAGGCTGGAAGAACATTAAGGAGTTCCTTGAAATTATTACAGACCATGCCGTGACCGACAATAAACACCTTAAAATTTACCAGAGCGCAACGGAAACACTCTACGGTATGACTAATGATGACATCAGGCGTTGTGATGAGCTGTGGCAGGCGGCAATGGACGAGGCAACAACCTCGGCACACTTCCGCAACATTCTGCAGTCAAGACTTTCCTGGAGATATTGGAAATGCTCTAATGCCAAGGGTGAGTTTTCACGCTGGCAGTTCCCGTACGTATGGATGAAGGCACAGGACGACCTTTACAACGACCTTAAGGCCTTCGGCGTAGTCCGTCTCGGCGAAGGCGGTAACAAATACCTTTCCGACTGCGACATTCTTCACCTTATCAGACAGCCGCAAAAATGGACAACGCTTTTCGATGAGCCTTATTGGGATGCCTTCAACCCCTATATGCTCAAACTTTACGATTTTCTCGGAAAGATTTATAACGCTTTTTTCAATAAGGTATAAGCTATGGTAATTCTTATTACAGGTGCGTCACACACGGGTAAAACCCTGCTTGCCCAACGGCTGCTTGAGCGGCTTAAGTTTCCCTATCTTTCAATAGATCACCTGAAAATGGGCCTTATCCGCAGCGGTCAGACTGACCTGACGCCCGAGGATGATGAGCTGCTCACACCGTACCTGTGGGATATCGTAAAGGAAATTGTAAAGACTGCCGTTGAAAACGGGCAGAATTTAATTGTCGAGGGCTGTTACATACCTTTCAGCTGGTCAGAGGATTTTGCACCGGAATACTTAAAGCACATAAAATACGTCTGCCTGGTTTTAAGCGAAAATTACATTGAAAAACACTTTGCGGATATAAAGAACAACGCAAACGCAATTGAACAAAGGCTCGACGATTCCGAATTTATAAAAGAGCTTGCTGTTAAAGAAAATGCAAAATATCTTAAGGGCTGTAAAGAAAACGAATGCAACTACGTGCTTGTTGACAGATGCTTCGATACAGACAAAATATGTGAAAACATAATATAAAATTAAGGCTTGTACGAAACAAATCGTGCAAGCCTTGTTTATTGAAAGAAAATGTTTTGAAAAACTCTGATTTAACCACCAAAAACATCGGATTCAATATAATCCACGCCGAGTGCCTTGAAGTGCTCAAGCTCTTCCTTGGTGTTTACCGTCCACACGCCGTATTCGAGCCCATGATAATGGAACTCGTCAACAAATTCCTTTGTGGTGATTTTGGTTTCCGCATCAATTGCTATACCGTACTCAAAGCAACGCTCGTAGCCGGATTCGTTTGAGCCGTAGGTGAGCATTAACGGAAGGTCGGGGAACATCTCACGGCATTTGATAAGGTTATCAAAATCAAAGGACTGGAGAATGCATTTTGAAAGGTCATAAACTTCGGCGGCAAGGTCGAAAACAGCCTTTACCTGCTCGTCGGTGTAGCTGCCCTTGAGCTCGATAAAGCAGACCATATCGTTTGCCTTCATAATTTCAAGGTACTCTTTGAAGGTACAAAGGTAAACCGTATCGTCGCTTTTTTCGTTGAGCAGGGGCTTGGCGGTCAGCTCCTCAAAGGTGTGCTCGCTTACTAAAAGCTCCGTGCCGTCACAGAAAGTGACCTCGGAATTATGGTTGGCTACGAAAACACCGTCCTGGGTGATTCTTACGTCGGTTTCGGCACCGCCCGAACGGTTTTCGGCAGCCTTCTCAAAGGCAAGCGCCGTGTTGTCGGGATATTTTGAGCTGTAGCCACGGTGGGCAATCATACAGATGTTGGACATATATTTTTCCTCCGGAAAACTGTAATAATGCAAAATGCAAAGTTCAAAATGCAAAATTGTGGGAGGGCTTCGCCCTCACCCGATTGTAATTTATGCAGAACATAAAAACAGGAGCAGCATTGTAGGGTCGATTCACTTTCTCGACCGTAATTTACCGACATATCGCTTTTACGGCGGGCAATTCGTGAATTGTCCCTACAAATGCAAACATATCAGCAATCTGTAATTTATTCTACCACCCTACGCTTTGCAAGTCAATCATACAAAGCGTTTTCTATGCCCATAATCAGGTTGAAATCCTCGTCGTAGATATAGATATAATCCTTATAAACAACTGTCATAAACTGCTTGCCGCCGTATTCGCTGATTTCTATGTGCTCGCAGTTTTCAAGGAACACTTCGCCCGTTTTGTAGTTGCAGAGTTTGTTGATGTGCTTTGTGTACGGCCACTCGTGTTTAACGAAACCACCTAAAACAGCAAGGTTTTCCCAACCGTTAAAATCAAGGAAATCTATAGTGTCGCGTTTAAGAGAATTTCCCGTAATTGTGTAAATTTCTTTGCCTGTTTCTCTGTCGTAGTAGGTTTCAGTGTAATGCTCTTCGTCAATGTCGGTGCGTGTTTGTATTATGTTACTGTTGTAAAGTGTAACCCAATCAGCACCTTCAGGCTTTTCGATTTTGTCCGTAACGTTGCCGTCAACGTCGAAATACCAATCCGTTCCGTTTTCGTCAGTCAGAGAGAAAGTGCCGTCTTCTTCGCTATAGCGTGTTGCAGGCAGACCGTTCTCCTTGCAGGTTATAATTTCATCGGTGTACATATCACGGTAGTAGTCGTCCTTTGCATCAATGTGTCCGCAATAATAAACAAGTCTGTCGCCGACGGTTTCGTAGTAGCGGTATTCGCTTTTATAATCCTCTGTTGTAAAGCTGTGCAGCAGATTCAGCTCGTTGTCGTAAACGGTAACATCCCTGTTGTCACGTACGGCAACAAAATACTTGTCCTCGGCTACGCTGTCAATGTAGCTGTAAACGGGCTCAAGCAGCCATTCGCCGCTGTCCGTAATGATTCCGTAAAGCTGAGTGTCGATAAGCTGCACTACGGACTTACCGCTTTCAAAGCTGACAAAAAAGTCGAACTCGTCAAACACCACGTTGCCGTCCATATCAAATATAAACAGTGGAGTGCCGTCTTCAAGGTCATTGTAAGCACCCATCAGCTTTGTGTGTGAGCTTGTTCCGTGGTTCCACGCGTAGGCGAGGTCTTCACCGCCTTCAAAGATAATGTTACCGTCGTAGTCATAGCACTTGAAATATTCGTGGTATTTGCTCGTGAATATTCTTTCGGGTGTAATGTGGTCTATATCGCCGTCAACCGTTACGCACCACGAGCCGTCGGAAGCGACAAGCATAGAGGTGCAGGAATATTCTCCGCCCTCGTACAGTTCATTTTCCACTATTTTCATATTGTAATATTTCTTACCGTCAAGTTCGTACGTATAGTAGCTGTTAAAAACGGGGTCAACAACTATTTTGCCGTCAAGGGTCATAAGACCGAAAAGTTGTTCTTGTGCAAAGTTTTCTCCTAATTCAAAAATGTAGCCGCCCGTGAAAATTACAAGCTCACCGTAGTCGTTTCGGGGAATGAGTGTGTCCGTAAATTCTTCGTACCAACGGGAAACCTTGGCTTCCTTTTGGATTTCTGGCATATCGGATGCCTGTACCGTGTTTTCCGTGGTGTTCTCCGTCGTGTTTTCTTCGCCGTTTTGTACCGTGTTACAGCCGCAGAGCAGTAAAGCTAAAACGAGAGAAAGACAGATGAATTTTTTAATAAAAGTTGTTTTCATAAAGCAACCCTCCCTGATTGCAATATAGCAACCGGGAGGGTAAAAGTCAATATTAATTACAACATTGTAACTATTTGTAATAATTCATTTTTCAATCAAAAAGATACAGATTCTGCTCTTCGTCGCAATACTGGAACTGCGGATATTTTTCGTTGGATTTTACAGTCAGCTGGGTGTCGGATTCGCTCAGCCAGAAGAGCATATCCGCAACGTCTGAGCCGTACTGACAGCATACGTGCGGTGCATCCTTTATAAACCAGGTGTATTCGGGGAAAAGGCAGGTTGAAGCGTCAACAACTCTGTCGGGGGAAAGCTTTGTCGGGTCTGCGGCAACGTAATCATCGCCGAGTGTTTTGCCGTAGGGTGCTACAGTTGCGCCTGCGGACATAAGCTCTGTTTCAAGCACGGCATCACTCTGCACGTATGAATGCTCAAAGGCAGGAATATGGGGCTTGCCGTAGGAGGTCAGGAGCATAACGTTTACACCGTCTGCCTGCATTGTTGTGAGAAATTCGTCACGCTGGAGGCGATACTGCTGGTACTTGTCAATCCTTGCGATAAGACCTGCGTATTCTTCTTCAACGCCGTTGAACATCATTTTCTTTGCGGAATCAAAATCAGCCGTCTGCTGCATACCCCACAGACCGGGCCAGGTTGCAAAGGTTGAGCGCATAAGTTCAGCATAAACCTTATCCTTGTGCTCGTCCATAAGATTGTTTGCAAAGCCTGCAACGCCGTCAACAAGACCGAGAACTTTAAGCACCGTCCAGAGCGGCTTGAGATTTGAAAGTGAGTCGTTGAGGAAGGTCATAAGTATATCAACGTCAATACCTACCTTGCCTGCGTACGGGTCGGAAGAGCAGTATGAGCCGTAAATAGCGGAAGAGAGGAAAACGCAGTTTTCAACCTTGCTGTAGCCGTATTCGTCGAGATAAGCCTGGGTCATAACACCGCCGAGGCTGCAGCAGATAATGCGTACCTTTTCTGCGCCGCTGTCTTCGAGCGCACGGTTAACTGTATTATTGATTTTCTTTGCGGTTTCATAGGGGTCAAGACGCCAGTCGTAAGTGACGTAGTAAACGTTTTCTGCGCCGTAGCGGTCTATAGCTTCGTGAACAATTGCGTCTTCACCGCCGCCCTGCGTGTTGAATATTGTTTCAACTTGCTCGGGGTAATTGCTGACGGCAAGGGGATATTCCCTTACGGTGATGTTTGCTATGGTGTCGCCGTTTTTGTCGCAGGCGAGGGGAGAGAAAATGCCGCCGGCAATTTCAATTGCCATATCGGCAAAGGCTTCCGTACCATTGAAAATGCTCATAAACAACCCCTTGAAAACGGAAGCGACAATCGGACCTGCCGAAACGCTCATTGCGGGGCGCTCGTTTTCTGTGCCCTGGTCAAGAATAAGACCGCCGAAGTCCATACCGCGGACTATAACAATCGGATTTTCGGGCTGTGTACCTTGAGCAAAAGCGGCAACCGTGCAGGAAAGACCAAGCACAAGTGCCAGAATAACGCAAAGTGTTTTTTTCATAAATATTTCCCCCAAAATAAATTCGAAATTATCGATAGGAAAATTATACATTGTTTTTTTCTGCAAATCAATAAAAATCAGAATATAGAAAAATTAAAATATATTTTTCGGAAAATTTAAAAATTTCTCTTGACAAACTGTAAAGCTGTGTGTATAATAGCAAATGTTGTTTGTGCGGATGTAGCTCATCTGGTAGAGCGCCACCTTGCCAAGGTGGAGGTAGCGAGTTCGAGCCTCGTCATCCGCTCCATATAAAAAACCGCTTTTGTCTACTGGCAAAAGCGGTTTTTTATAATGATATCCGTTCATTGCGGAACGGGTGATATATCTTCGATATGATATCGCTCTGCGAGCGATGATATATGCCTGCGGCATATGCAGGAACGGATATTATATCATGCTTGCGCAGCAAGTATATCATACGGCGCAGCCGTATATCATATCGCATCAGCGATATATAATTGAAAAGAATAGTGTTTTATGATATCATAATGCTGAAAGAAGGTGCTTTTATGTCTGAAAACAAATTACTTGACTTGTCTTTTAATTTTGCAGTTGCAATCGTTAATCTTGTTGACGGCGTAACTGTACCGAAAAGCTCTTATATGACCGATCAGCTTGCAAGAGCCGGTACATCTGTTGGCGCAAATATTCACGAAGCTCAATATGCGCAGAGCAAGAAAGATTTCGTGTCAAAGTTGGAAATCGCTTTAAAAGAATCCAATGAAACAAGTTACTGGCTAAAACTGATGTATGAAACCAAAAGAATTGATATTACCACATATCAGTATACAGAAAAACTCTGTGGAAATATTCGTCGACTTTTGATTGCCTCCTGCAAAACCGCAAAGGAGAATATCAAATGAGTTTTTTCAAAAAGCTGTTTGGAAAAAAGACACAAAAATTTATTCCTCCTATGCCTTCTTGGGATACAATAGTTGAAGTTATGTATGATAAACAGCTTGATGTGTTCCCTGACGAAGTGGTAAAGGTTGTTTATTCCAAAGACCAAACCATGCGTTATGTCGTCTTAAAGAAAAAAGATGCTTTGTTTACTTATCAATTGCAAGCTATTTATCAAATTGATGAGGATGAATGGAAATATATTTTTTCAGATGATAAAGTTTTGCCGGCAACATGGGAATCGATAATAGGTATTGATAGATGGTCTTTTTTCGAGAGCGAAGAAGCTCTGTTAAAGGAAATGAAAGCTGAGGCAGAATACAAACAGTATTTTTGTTGATACCTTTCGTTTTACTTCTTGACAAACCGTAAAATCCGCAGTATAATCCACCTAACAATTGAAAATGTCAGACGGGGTGCTGATGTTATCGGCTGAGAGTCGGGCTATTGAGTCCGTGACCCTTGAACCTGATCCGGGTAATGCCGGCGTAGGAATTTTAAAAGTTGCAATGTTTTAACGCCAACAGGAGAAATTCCTCTTGGCGTTTTTCTCTTGTGGGCACCTGCATTAAGGCAGAACTGCCATGTAACTTTTTTAAGGAGCGTGTTTTCAATGCCCAGAACCGTACTTGCACGAACAGAAAAAACAAAGCGCCTTGCCTTGAGCGGAATACTTATTGCAATGGCAACCGTTCTGTCGTTCATAAAGGTGTTTGAGTGGCCCTTTGGCGGAAGTGTAACCGCTGCATCAATGCTGCCGCTTGCCATGCTCGGCTATACCTACGGGGTGAAGTGGGGCCTTGCCGTCGGACTCGTCCACGGCGTTATTCAGGCAATAACGGGTGCAACTATGTCCTCAGCCTTTGCGGGTCAGACTCCCGTTGCGGTTGCCGCGATATGCCTTATTGATTATTTTATCGCTTTTTCCGTAATCGGTCTTTCGGGTATGCTCAAGGGTAAAATCAAAAACCATACAATCGGTTTTGCGCTGGGTACTGCCGTTGCGGTTTTTATCCGCTACCTGTGCCACGTTGCCTCGGGCTACATTTTCTATAAATCCTATGCCGACTGGTTCTTTGGCGAGGTTATGGCAAACAGCTTTTCCGAATTTCTTATGGCAAAATGCTCGCCCAATCTGCTGGGGCTTATATATTCCGTTATCTATAACGCCGCTTACATGATGCCCGAGCTTGCAATTACAACCATTTGTGCTGTGCTGCTTATCAGCCTTGTGCCGCCCGTAAAGCGTGAAATGATAAAAACGAGATAACGAAGAAATGCAGACTTTTGGATATACCGAAAGCCTGCATTTGTTTTTTTATTCAGTTACCGTTACAATGAAATCCTTTGTAAAGCCCTTCCATTCGGCTGTCACAAAGGTCTGACCGACTGCCTTTGCCGTAATCTTCAAACCGTTGATTTCAACAATATCGGTATCGTAATTGCTGAAGGTTACGCCTTTGCGGATTTTCTCAGACCTGTATGTGCTGTCAAAGCTGTAAACCTCGATTTCGGTTTTCTTATCCAAAAGCTTCAGCTCGATGTTATGAGGGTCGGTTGTAATTCCGATGTAATCGACGAATACCGAATTGCCCGAAAGCTCGGTGACGGTTTTGTGGTTAGTGTTGTTGTAATCGCTGAAATCGGGTGCATCGGTGAGTGTGATCTCAACCTTGTGCATTCTTGTCGGCCAGAGTCCCCATTGGTCGCCGTAAGCGTAGGCGAGGAAAACGTTGTCTTCGAGGCGGATGTGACCGTTTGCCCTTGAAGATATGCCGCAGTTGTGGCAGCAATGGCTGATGTTTGTTTTAAGTGAGTAAGAGGGAGAAAAGGTGATGCCGTCATCGGAAACGTAAACACCGATTGAGCTTTCTTCCGTGAAGCGGTCTACGGTGTTTACGGCAACAAATTTGCCGAAATCCTCTATGTATTTAACGTCTGCGGAATCGCAGGCGCCGTCCTTGTACGTGAGCGCCGTACCCATGTATTCCATGGTTGCGGGCCAGTTTTCGTTTGTGGCATCGGCAACGGCAACTCTTGTTGAATTGATTGTACCGTCACGCCACGTGTAATAGATATAAAGTCTGCCGTCAAGCTCTACAAAGCTCGGCTCACCTGCGCCGAAGGTGGCGGGGTCACCGTCATATTCAATAATCGGTACAGGCTTGCCGCCCCAGCCGTTACCGTTCCATTTTTCGAACGGACCGTCGGGCTTGCGGCTTCGTGCAACAAAAACGTCGTTTATTATTCCGTCGGGGTGAACGGTTGACGTGTAGCCGAGGTAATAATATTCGCCGATCTTTATAACACCGGGGTCACAGCAGGAATAGAAATCGGGAGAATCGGGGGTAGGGGCAAGCACGGCGGTTTCATCCGTCCAGGTTTCGCCGCCGTCGGGCGAGTGGCGGTATATAATCCAGTCCCATTCGTCACAGCCGCCAAGACCTGCAAACCAGGCGTCAATACTGCCGTCTGCGTTGGTGATAACGGAAGGACCGTAGCGGTAAGCATAGCTTACGTTTTTCGGTACGGAATATATGTCCTTACCCGTGTCCGTTGCTTTTATCTTTATGTATTTAGTGCTGTCGGGCGTGATGTCAAGCTCTTCGTATTCGCCGTAATCACGGTTTTCAAGCGGGGTGTATTCGGCAAAGGGGGCTTCGATTATACCGAAGGATACGAAAAGCGAAACGAAAAATCTAACAATTTTAAGAATGAAATCTGACATAAAATCACCTCGTAAAAAGTTTACATCAACACATAATGAATGTCAATTGACTTGCAGTAATAAAAAGAAATATAAAAATATAGACAAAGCTGGTTTCTTGTGATATACTAACAATGTTTATTTATAATTCGGAAGGAGTGCGGCGTATAAAAGCCGCAGATATAATATGCTTGATATCAAAGAAGCTCTTGCCAAAATACATTCTTCGCTTGCTCTCACAATGAAGGAAGCAGGCTTTACCGCCGTTATTCCCGAAGGTGTTGAAAAGGGTGAAGCCCCCATTGCTGCCGGTGAAAACGGCGTAGGCTACAGAATTGAATACAAGTCAGAGGCTGCAGGTCTGAGACTTGATTATTTCGACACAAAGCTCAACTTCTCAATTTCAACAGAGGTTGACGGCGACGGCAATTTTATCAACTACGATCTTGTTTCCGTTTCCCTTCTCGACCCCGAAACGGCTGACCAGAGCGACGTTAGCTACATTGCAGGCGAGGTTTCGGACACCGTAATGGCAAAGTTCTGCAAGCCCGATCCTGCAACACAGAAGGTTAAGGCACCCAAGACGGTTTCCAAGGCTGCCGCAAGAAGCGGTGCGGTTTACTACGATTCAAACACGCTTGCAAGCCGCCTTACCTCTTCTCTTTACCCCGAATTCAGAGCACAGTATAACGACAACATCAACCGCTACGGCGAGTTCCTTCCCGAAGAATTCTTCGCGGGTGGCTGTGCAGATGCGATTATCGCAACAATCAAGCAGAATGACCCCGCAAAGATGAAGAAGCTCTTTAATCTCCTCAACGAGATTTATCTTGACGCTACAAACGAAACACAGAGCCTTATCGTTGTTTCAATCCTCGGTAAGATGGATAACGACCAGACACTTCTGGCAAACTGTGTTGACTATATGTGCGACGATTTGCTCAAGCCCACAATCCGTGTAAATAAGTTCTTTGCAACGGGTGCAGGCAAAACAGCAAAGCAGAAGCTTGCAAATCCCCCCGCATACAAGCCCAAAAGGGCAAAGCGCCCCGGTATGATGGAGCGCATGATGGGCGGCGCACAGAACCAGCAGAGAAAGTAATGAAAAAAGGCTTATGAGTTTTTTGAACTCATAAGCCTTTTTAAATGCAAAATTCAAATGCTAAATGCAAAGTTAAGGGTCGCTACGCTCCGATTATAATATGAAACTTGCAGTCGCGTCATCCTGAACGAAGTGAAGGATCTTTTAAACAGTTAAGATTCTTCGCTTACGCTCAGAATAACATCACCTTTTTATTGTGCTATTACAATGGGTGAGGGCGAAGCCCTCCCACAATTTTACACTTTGCACTTTGCATTCTGCACTCAGGAATTATTTCCAGATAAACCATATAAGCAGGTAGCCTGTTATAACTGCGGCGAGGGTAAAGGGTACGCCGTACTTCATAAAGGTTGAGCTCTTTACCTCGTAGCCTTCTTTACGGAGTATGCCTATACCTGCAATGTTTCCGCTTGCACCTATGGGGGTGAGGTTACCGCCGAGTGTTGCACCGCAAAGCAGACCGTAGTAAAGGAGCTTGGGCTCAATTCCGATATCGGCCGCAATAACGGGCATAATTGAAAGCATTGTTGCCGTGTAGGGAATGTTGTCGATAAATGCGGAAAGCAGTACGGACATCCACACGATAATGGTGTAAATTACGAACACCGAGCCTGAGCCGAGCGAGGAAATAGCGTTTCCGATAACGTCGATAACGCCTGCGTTCTTGATACCGCCTATAACGACGAACAGACCTGCAAGAAGAACGATTGTGTAGTAGTCGATTTCCTTTATAGCGTTCTTGACTATATCCTTGTTTTTCTTGATGAACAGCTCACGGATAATGCCGATTACAAAGAAGGCTATGCAAAGAATACCGTTTGTTATGTCGGGCTTGTAAAGCTGACCGGGCGCTGCAGCATCCTTGTAGGGAATAAACGAAACAGCAATAAGGGAAATAACCGTACCAAGCAGAAGGAAGGTCGGGAATTTGTCCTCAACAACCGTTCTTGTGTTGAATTCAATCTTTGTCTTTTCCTTGCGGAACATAAACATAATTATAAATGCGCTGACTATTGCACCTGCTTCTACAACCCAGAACATACCTGCCTTACCGTTGTCCACAAAGAAGTCGGAAAAGTCGAGGTTTGCCTGCTTTGCAAGCAGAATTGAGGTGGTGTCGCCGACGAGGGTTGCGGCACCCTGAAGGTTGGAGGAAACCGCAATACATATAATCGACGGAACAGGGGAGATGTTGACCTTTTTGCAGAAGGCAAGGGCAACGGGTGCTATCATAAGCACGGTTGCAACGTTGTCAACAAAGGCGGAAACAATACCTGCGAAAAGTGAAAGCGCAACAACCGTCCACATTATGTTCGGCATACGGGAAATGAGCACGTCAGACATCAATTGCGGCATCTTGCTTTCGATGAACAGATAAACCGTACCCATGGTACCGGCTATCATCATAATTACGTTCCAGTCGATTTCGCCGAGTGCTTCGGCAAAGCCGTAGGTGTAGCTGCCGTTGGCAAGGGTGAAAAAGCCTTCGCCGAACAAATCGGGTGAAACGGATGCGATAATGCCCAGTGCAACAAAAATAATTGCCGAGCCGACGGTGATGTAGGGCCTGATTTTCTGGAATGCCAGCATAAGTACGTAGGTGATGGCAAAGAGAATCAGAGCAGTAGTGGTAACAGGACTCATAACAATCTCTCCCTATAAATTTTTCGGCGGAAACAAAAAGGCAGAACCCACTTTTAAAAGCGGATTCTGCCGAAAACACAGACTGACAGCGGTATTGAAAAAATACCGCACAAAATATCCGTATTCCGCAACCCACAACAAATAGAATAAATTTTTATTCTATGACAGACTCCACCGCTTATTTTGGGTTGCGGTTAGATTATACCCGAATATACAGGCTTTGTCAATAGAGCTTATTTCTTAAGCGCAATAAATGCCGCACAGTTGGGGCCGCAGTGGGAAACAATCGTGCAGCCTGCCTTCATCTTGAGCACTTCTTTGAACTTGCCGCTGCTTCTTACAATTTCGCAAAGTGCTTCTGCCTGAGCTTCATCCATAGGGGAATAGGTGAAAATTGCAAGCTCGTCATCATACTCGGCGGAATTCATACGTTCCTCAACATACTGTGCCTGCACCTTTTCAATTTTACCTCTGTATTTTTTGCACATTGAAAGCGTGCCGTCACGCATTTCAAGGCTAGGACGGATTCCGAGGATATTTGCGCCAAGCGCAGAAACTGCGGAGCATCTGCCGCCCTTGGCAAGAAACTCAAGGTTGTCGAGTACAAAACTTGTGTCCGCCTTGTCGGTGAGTGCTTCAACGCTCTTTGCAATTTCTTCTGCAGACATACCGCTCTGCGCCATTTTTACAGCCTTGTTTATAAGCAGTACAATACCCGTTGTAAGGTGCTTGCTGTCTACAACGTAAACGTTATCGAAATCGCCTGCGGCTATCATTGCGTTGCGGCAGCTTGAGGATATACCCGAGCTTAACGCAATGTGAACAACGCTGTTGCCGTCTTTGGTAAGCTTTTCAAAAAAGTCCTCGTATTCGCCTACGGGAATAGCCGAGGTTGAGGGCAGAGCCTTTGTTGCCTTGTAGTTGTCTACAATTTCTTCGGGGGTGACGTTAACGCCGTCGAGTCTGTCATCGCCGTTTAAAATAACGTGAAGCGGAATAACCGCAACGCCCCATTTTTCGGCAAGCGCTGTGCCGATGTCGGACGGGCTGTCCGTTGAAATAATAACCTTGCTCATTTTTCTTCTTCCTTTTATTGTTTCGTTTTGGGTATTATACAATAAACACTCTGCGGTGTCAATCCGGCTGATGTTTTAAACTAAATTTATTGATTATTCAGAAAAATATGTTATAATTATTAAAAGCTTTTTTGCAAAGGAGAATTATTGTGAACATAGCATCGTTCTTTATGTCAGTTCTCATTGCTTACGGTTCGCTTGTTTCCTGCGTAGTTCATCCTCAGGCACCCGAGGATACGGGCGAATTTACACCCGTTCTGCGTTTTTTGATTACAAGTGATTCGCACATCACAACAATAGGTGACGTGCAGACTACCCGCCTTGAAAAAATGATAAAAATGGGCAACAAAATTGCCGCCAGGGACGAGGAGTACAACAAGCTTGACGCCGTGCTTATAGCAGGTGACGTTACCGATATGGGTACGAAGATTGCCTTCGGCAGTATCAAGGCTGCCGTAACTCCCGTGCTGAAAAAGGACACGCAGTTTCTTGCTACGGTTTCCACCTCTCACGACGACAGGAATTTAGGCAAGTCTTCTCTTGAGCTTTACAAAAATATTATGGGTCAGGAAACGGACTTTCACCGTGTGATAAACGGTTTCCACTTCATCGGTGTTTCCGCTTCGCTTACCGAGGGAGAGCACTACAGCGAGTATCAGAAGGAATGGCTCAAAGAACAGCTTGATGCTGCCGTTGCAGACGACCCGACCAAGCCGATATTCGTTCTTCAACACGAGCATATTTCAAATACGGTTTACGGCAGCTCGGATTTTGAGGGGTGGGGTATGCCCGACTTTGCGGAGATACTCAAAAGCTATCCCCAGGTTGTGGATTTTTCGGGTCACTCGCATTATCCGATAAACGACCCCCGTTCAATATGGCAGGGTGAATATACCGCAGTAGGTACGGGCGGTCTGTACTACACCGAAATTACGGTTGACGACGTTAAAACCGTTCACCCCAGGTGGTACCGCTTTGTTTCTACCTTCTGGGTTGTCGAGGTTGATTCAGACAACCGCATCCGCCTTAGAGCTGCTGACCTTCTTTCGCAGGAATACCTTTGCGAATATATTCTTGACGGTCCGCTTGACCGCACATACACACCCGACAGCAGAATTGCAAATGCAAAGCCGCCCGTATTTGCCGGGGGCACAAAGCTTAAGATTGCAAATAACAAGGTAAGCTTTGCCGCCGCAGAAAGTGCCGACGGTATGCCGATATTCATTTACCGTGCCTTTGCCGTTGACAGCAAGGGCAACAGAACGCCCGCAGGCAAAACGGTTGCACAGTACTATATGTACAAAGTGCCCGATAAGGTTTCAATAAAGCTTGAAAACCTGCCCGAGGGCGAATACACACTCGAGGTTGTTGCGGAAAACTGCTACGGTTTGCAGTCCGCACCGCTTAAATAATCCGTAAATAAATTTTACATAAGGAGAAATTAATATGTCAGCAATTTTTGCAAAGATTACCGCTTTTATCTGTTCAATTATTATTTCAATCTGTGTGTGGCTTGATATTCCCATGTACCCCATGGGCGAGAAGCTGGATATGGACAAGTTCGTTATCCAATTTGAGGACGAGTTTGAGGGCGAGCTTGACCGCACCGTATGGTCGGGTCACTACCAGTGGGGCTCAACGACCGAAGCCAGAAGAGGCTGTTACTGGAACAAGTACCTTGCCTATACGGAAAACGGCAACCTTGTAATTCCCGTAACCTACCTTGAAGAGGGTATGGGCGGCAAAGGTGCAGGCTGGTATACAGCAGGTATCGATACCGATTCCGATTCACCCAACGGCTTCAGTCAGAAGTTCGGCTACTTTGAGTGCCGCTGTATTCTGCCCAAGGGCGCTGATATCTGGAGTGCCTTCTGGCTTATGAATGACGGCGTTTATGATGTGGACGGTAACGGCAGAGACGGTACGGAAATCGACGTTTACGAAAGCCTCTGCGGCGGCGATTTCCTGCCTAACGCAGTTTCAAGCAATCTCCATTACGACGGCTACAACGATGGACACGAGGCGATGGGCGACGTAAAAGTCCTGCTTAAAAACAACCCCTACGAGGAGTTCAACACCTACGGCGTAGAGTGGAACGAGAATGAGTATATTTTCTACATCAACGGCGTTGAAACCTTCCGCACCTCCTTCGGCGGCGTAAGCCAGAACGAGGAATACCTCATCCTCTCCGTTGAAATGAAGGGTGAAAACGGTGTGCCGGAGCTGAGAGAAAACATCAAGGGCGAGGACGCGTTCTTTATCGTTGACTACGTAAGAGCTTACCAGTATAAGGAACTGGCGAAGTAATCCGTTACAGAAAATACGGCATTAAGCATATTGCTATTTGTCGGAAAATGCGGTATAATGCTTCTGAAAGGTGGTATAGGTTATGAAAAAATTATACAGAAGTGAAACAGACAAAAAAATTTGCGGTGTCCTTGGCGGACTTGCCCAATACTTCGGGATTGATTCGACAATTCTTCGTATTATATACGTTATTTTGTCAATATTCGTGCTTGGCTGTCCCGTTATTATCTACCTTGTTGCGGCGCTGATTATTCCCAAAGAGCCGCAGATACCGCAGGACCAGCAGAACGATAATTATAACATAGTAGAATAAAATGAATTCAAAAAGCACCCGGCAATTTTCATTTGCCGGGTGCTTTGCTAATGTTATAGTATTTTTTCTTTATAATAAATTTTTCTTTACTCTTGATTTTTTTATTCTTTTGTTATACAATAAATAACACTTGATTTGCCGGTATGATGGAATTGGCAGACGTGACGGACTCAAAATCCGTTGATGGCGACATCGTGTGGGTTCGAGTCCCACTACCGGCACCATAAAACTACCTGACCATTGATACGTGGTCAGGTAGTTTTTTATGCACCCCACAATGTAAAAAAGCCCTTGATAAATACGGTTTTCGAGCCTGCTTTCAAACGATTACAGAATTCAAGCCTTGGCAGATTCAGTCTTCTGTCAAGGCTTTTTTGCTTTGATACAACCGCTGATAAAGTAATCGTTTACAAGAAAGAGCTATCGTTTGAAGGTAGATGTATTATTTAAAATGTACTCTGTAACTGGACACTTCTAATTGTTGGAGACCTAATCTGAGGACAGTTGTAAATTAAAAACAGATAATTATCCCTTGTTGTCAGTTCTTGTAATTATTGTTGCAATGTGTTAAAATAATCTTCAATTAAGTTTTAATAAGTTTTTGAATCTTTTGTGATATTATTGTGAAAAAAGCAGGAGGATATGATGTATGTTTAAAAGTTTTTTTGCCGGCATTCTTGCCTTTATTTTTTCAATTCTTCCGTGCGTAAACACCGAGGTGAAATACACCTGCAAAGAGGCGGTTGCTGTAACAGCAGAATTCGCTGAAAATGAAAGTGTTGCGATTGATACACCGAAGCCTGTTTTTGCGGCGGATATGCCGGAATCAGAGGTTATCTCGGTTAACGGATTATCACGGCTTTCAATCAACGGTCAGCTTACATCTCCCGTCCTCTTTTTCGGCAATACGGATTTCCCGAATCCCAACGGTGTCACAACAAGTCAGGCAGGATTTGCCGCTGATGCGGGAATACATCTTCACTCTATTATTGAAAATATCAATTATTATGCCGACCTTGACAGCATCAGCGAGGCGGAATACAGACAGTTATACTCTCATCTTCACGAGAGTGTTAAGAGTATTACAGAGGGGGACCCGGACGCGAAAATCCTGCTTCGTGTCAAGGTGACAATGCCCGATACAGACTCCATACCCGAAAGCGAAATAATACAGTATAAAGATAAAAGCATAAAATCCGGTGTTGTATCAATGGCGTCAGATTTATTCAATGAAGAATCAAGCAGAAGGCTTGCTCATCTTGTTGATTATGTCAGCTCCAACGATGAGCTGTCGAAGCATATTATCGGATATCATCTTGAAAATAATGAATGGTTTCAGTATCTGTACCGTGAAAACGGACAGGACTTTTCAAACGCAAACAATGAAAAATTTGCTCAGTGGCTGAAAGTGAAATATCCGACAGACAGTGATTTGCAGAAAGCGTGGGGTAATTCTTTCGTGAAGCTTTCCACAGCGACTGTTCCGAATAATCTCCCCGGCAACATTTATGACAACAGCAAGCTGTATAAAGATATTCTCTTTTACGGAACAAAAACGCAGAAATATGTTGATTATCATCAGTATATCTGCGACCTTACGACAGCGCGCATTTCGAATCTTGCGCGTATTATCAAAGAGCGGACAGAAAACCGCGCTATCGTAATTTCTTTCTACGGTTATCAGTTTGAACTGTACAGCTCTCTTTCAGGACACCATAATCTGAATTGGCTGCTTTCTGACAAAAATATCGACGGCTTTGCAGGGCCGATCAGTTACAGAGACCGTAACGCCGGTTCATACGTTCCGAATTCACCTGTGGGTGCTACGGGCGCATATATGTCAACGGTTGACTCAATTCAGCGAAACGGAAAAATATGGTTTCAGGAAAGTGATGAGCGGACATTTATCAATCACACCGATGAGCCGTATGAAGATGCTTTTTTAACTCCCATAAGAAGCCTGAGTGACATTATTGAAGTGCATAAGCGAGAGCTGGGCGATACCATTATCCACGGCAACGGCTTGTGGGCAATGGATTTATGGGCGAGGGGATGGCTGGATGATTCGGCAATATGGGAAAACCTCGGAAAGCTGTCGGATCTGTATCAGGCATATCAGAACGGGTACGGTCAGGCATCTCGGTTCGATGTGGCACTTGTTGTAGATGAATATTCGCTTCACCGCATGGCAAATCAAGGACCTGTGGGTGATGAACTGCTGGGCGAGATGCAGCTTAATCTCTATCACGCAGGACTCTCAACTTGCTATGTTCAGCTTAAAGATGTGCTTGCGGGACGTGTTGACGATGCAAAACTGTATATCATCACATCTGCGTTTGATATGACGGATGAGCAGATAGAACAGCTTCAGACAGCACTTCATAAAGACGGCAAGACAACGCTCTTTATGTATAATTTCGGAAGCATGACCACTCAGCAGGCTAAAGCACTCACGGGTATGGAATTCAAGGTAAAGAAATTACAATCCAAAACCGGAATAAAAATGACAAAGCAGTCTGCCGTTCCGGGTCTGATTAGCGATAATCATACTGCGCTTATCTCCCGTGCTATGAAGGTTGTCGGCGGACAGACCGAGACTCTCGGTAAATATTCCGACGGCTCTGTCGGCTTTGCAATCAACAGACAGAAAGACTATACCACTATTTATTACGGTGATTCGCTGATTTCAGTCAACAATCTGAAAGCTATTGCACGTGCTTGCGGAATCCATGTTTATTCCGATTCAGAGGATGTGCTGATGGCAAATCAGAATATGGTGGTATTCCACGCTGTCACGGCAGGGGAGAAGGCCGTCACCTTTGAAGGCAAGACTGATGTATGGGACTATTTTAATAATAAATGGTATACAGATGTGGATTCGGTCATATTCTCTGCGGAAATCGGCGAAACAAAATATCTGTTCTACGGTGATAAAGAAGAGATAGAAAATTGGAGCCTGCCGATTTACAGATAGAAACAGGAACAACCGTGAAAGGGTAATGGTGACAAATAAACTAAACAGCCTGCCGGGGTGATTGCCTCGGCAGGCTGTTTGCGACTGATTTATATGCTGAATTCACCCCGATATTGATTCGGAGTCCATCTTGGGAACTGTACAGTTTTCTTACTGTCATCAATCATTTCAAAGGATAGGGTTCTGTTTGGAAAAATGAAAAACTTTTTATATTATTCATTAGCGTTACTCTTTATTAATCAGCGATACGCCTGCGCTGATTGCTGTCCAGACAAGCTGGCATATACAAATCTGCAGTGCGGAAACGTTGAATGCGCCGCTGAAAATTGTGATGATAGCCATAAGCAGTAAGCCTGCCGCTGTGCAGAAGGTCTGCTGTGTGGTGACTATACCTGCCGAAGCGCACAGTGAGCTTGCCTTGCTTACGCAATGAAGGAAAGCGGCAGCAGAACCGTTGTGCAGCAGCTTTGCGTCCGATTTCGGGACTACTGAATCAGCGTAGCTCTTGAGCACGTCTCCTGCGGGGGTGCTGACAATTTTTACGGAGTTAAGGGGCAGTCCGAAGGTGTTTGCCACAAATTCCTCGGTTATGTTGGAGTCGGTTGTGCGGATAAGAATGTTGATGCCGTTGTTTTCGATTTTTCTCAGGTGCTCGGCAATCCTCGGCTCGGAGCCGTAGCTGACAACGAAAATTGCGGCGATTTTACCTGCATCGGCAAGGTAGATGACTCTTCTGCCGTCGTGGCGGTACTTTGCCTCATCCACGCTCATGGGAATTTCAATGTTGTGGTTTTCGAGCAGCTTTCTGTTGCCGACGAAAACACGTCTGCCTCTTATCCAGCCCGAAAGACCGAGTCTGTCCTCGTAAACCATTTCCTCAACGTTCATCAGCAGTTCTTTTCTGCCCATAACAACCTCGTTGAAAAGGCTGCTTATCGGGCCGCCTGCATCAATAAGCATTGAAGCAGCGGTAAGTATCGCGTCGTCTATTCTCACGCCGTAGAAGGTCTTCATACCGTGAATGTTACAGCTGCTGCCGGGGAATATATCCGTTGCGTCAACTGCAACTGCATTTGTGGATTCGTATTCAAATGCGCCTGCGTAGCCTGTGATTATGCCGCCGTCCTCACGAAGGGCTTTGTTGGCCTTTGAAAGCGGAAGGTTGGCTGCAAGCACGGCAGAGGCAGGAGCGCCCATACACATTGCACCTGCGAAAATGCTTATTCCGCAAAGCACACTTTTTGAAGCAATACCTGCGATTATACCTATTACTACGCTTGCCGCTGCCGCAATGGGTACGAGCCTTATGCAAAGATCGTCTGCCGCATCGCTTGCAAGTGAGTAGGCGAGGAAGTTTGTTGCGAATTTTGTTCTGCCGCTGTAGCGGATGTCCGCTTCGCCCATAACAACGTTTCTGCCGATTTTGTTTGCATCGGCAATGTTGTCAATTGTGCGCACGGTGTAAAGACCGTCCTTGCTGCAGGAGGCGAGGAAAGCGAAATTCTTTTCGACCCTGCTGTATGCAAGCAGACTTCCTGCCGCACCGATACAAAGCACAAGTGCCGCCGCAGGAGCAAAAACAGGCATTTCGCCGTTGACGTCAAAAATTACGAGCAGAAGCGACTGAATAAGTGCAACCGCTGCCGCAAGGAAAACGGGGGTGCGTGCGTTGGGCTTGCCTGAGCCGTTGAAGAAGCAGGTGATACCACTCGACCACTGCGGAAGCGTGGCGGAAAAAGCAACGGTAAGAAGCACAAGCGAAATAACTGCAAGCGCACTGAGTGAGGGCGAAGCCTCGTTAATTTTTTCGGAAAGACCGGGGACAGCCGTCATTATAAGCATAGCAAAAGCACATATACCGCTTATAACTGTTCCGATGAGGGCGGTTATTCTCTTTTTGGAAATATGTTCGCCGATTCTGGCTTTGTCGGAGGGCTTGCGGTATTCAACGCCCTGTCTGTTGAGGCGTGTTCTTGTTTTGGTTGCGGAAAAGCGCTTGCGTCTTTCCTTGATATCACCGCCAAGCTCCTCTGCAATATCTTCGTCGATATGGGGCTCTTCGGGCTCTATGCCTTCAAGGCGGAAACTGTCAACCTTTTTGCTTCTGTTTCTGCGGAGCTCGTCCTCAACAACGTCTTCGTCAACCTGTGCAACAGGCTCTTCAGGCTCACCGAAGCCGGGAAGCACCATCTGACCGTCGTCGTGATGAACGCTTTGCGGCTTGGCAGGAGCAACAATCGGAATAGCGCCCGTGCGTACGAAGGTTTTTTCGTTGTCCTCCTGCTTTTCCTTGAGCATATCGTCTGCGGAAAGAATTGCAGGCACGGCACGAAGATCTGCGGTCTTTTCAAAAAGATTTTTACCCGTAACAATGCCGGGGCGTTCAAAAATAACTGTTTTGTCGGGCAAATCCCCAACCACAACCGTCTTTTCGGTGGCTTCCTGCTCCTCCTCACGGATTTCGGGGAACATTGCACTGATATCGGACTCTATATCTATATTGCCGAATATTTCAAATTTCTCCGAAGGGATTTCCTTTGTCTTTTCCTCTGCCGTTTGCTGTGCGTCTTCAACGGGTACTACGGGCTTGTAAGCAACTGTTTCCGGCTGTACATCTTCTTCCTCGTCGATTATTTCAAGCGGAGCAGGCGGAACGGGGGGTTCGTATACTATTGTTACCGGCTCGAATATCGGAACAGCTTCCTCCGGCGAGCCGTCAATGATTTCAATTGGCTCTTCGGAAAAGTAAGCAATCGGATCGCTGCCTTTTTCGGTGAAATCCGGTGCTTCTGTTTCTGCGGTTGTTTCCTCGTCTTCAGCCGCCTCAACGTCGAGCGAAAGAAAGCTTTCGGGCTCGTAGGCTTCGATGACCTGCTCTTCCTCGGGCTCAATGACGGTTTCGGCTATTTCAACGGCTTCGGTTGCTTCTGGCTCGTCGGCTGCTTCAGTTTCCTGAGTTTCTTCTATAACCACAATAACCTCGGGCTCTTCTGTGATTTCAACCGCCTCAACCTTTACAGGTGCAGGCTCGGGTTGCTTTTCTTTTTCGGGCTCTTTATATCCGCTGTCGGCCCTGATTTGCGCCAACAGCTCATCTAAAGTAAGGTTAGTCAAATCCATTGCTTAAATCCTCTACAAAAACTTATCTCTGTCTGGAAACCTCAAACATCAGTATTCCTGCGGCAACCGATGCGTTGAGAGAGTTTACTCTGCCTTTCATCGGAAGTGAAACAATAAAGTCGCATTTTTCCTTTACAAGTCTGCCGAGTCCCTTGCCTTCCGAGCCGATGACCAGGGCAACACCGCCCGTAAAATCGGTCTCGCACCAGCTCTGGCCGTCCATATCTGCGCCGTAAATCCACACGCCTCTTTCCTTGAGCTCGTCAAGCAGAGAGGGGAGATTTGGCACTCTTGCAACGGGCACGTACTCAACGGCACCTGCCGAGGTTTTGCCCACAACGTAGCTGAGGGTTGCGTTGCGGCGCTTGGGTATGATAACACCGTGTGCGCCTGCGGCGTCTGCACTTCGGATGATGGCGCCGAGGTTGTGCGGGTCTTCAACCTCATCACACACGATGATAAACGGCTTTTCTCCCTTGGCTTCAGCCGCGGCAAAAATGTCATCAACGTCAGCGTATTCGTGTGCCGCCGCATAAGCCGCAACACCCTGGTGACTGCTACCGCCGCACATAAAGTCAAGCTTTTTACGGTCAACCTCTTTTACGACTATGCCCTTTTCACGGCACTCGCCGATGATTTTACCCATACTTCCGCTTCTGTCACCCTTTGCAACAAGAAGCGTATCTATTGCACGCTCGCTTCGGAGCGCTTCAGAAACAGCATTTCTGCCGATTATAAGGTCGTTTTTCTTTTCTTCCATAGCGAAAAACCTCTTGAATTAATTAATATCGATTTATTATACCATATATATTGTAAAAAACCAACGGTTTTTCAAAAAAAGACACAAGATAATGACAATTTTTTCTTTCGCTTGCAATTAACATATTTTTTGTATAAAAAAAGCGAAAGGACAAGCTATATGAACAAGCGACTCAGGCTGAAATCCGCCCTTGTGCCTGCGGATATACATACTTTTTTTAAGCAGATTTCTGCCCTCGCGGCAGGTCTTGCTCTTTCTGCGGCACGGCTTTTCGGCGGTGCCTCACCCTTTGCCGTTGCTCTTGCCGCCGCTTGCCCGAACAGCGTAGGCTTTACCGTGCTGGCAGGTTGTGTTTCGGGCTATCTTCTGCAGTATGACGGGGTGTGGACGGCAAGAATTTTAGCCGCTGTAATCGGTGCCGGAACGATAAATTTAATTACACGAAAAAGTAAATTTATTAAGCACACTGCTTGGGTTGCTACAGTAAACGCGGCGGCGTGTGCTCTCCTTACGGGGCTTACTGTATTGCTCGCGCAAGGCTTTGACATAAACGGACTGATGCAGTACATTTGCGAGAGCGTTATTGCTGCAGGTGTAGCCGCAACGCTTGAAACAGCTTTTACTGCTCTGCCGCTTTTCAGCCGTAAAGAGCCCTTGCCGCAAAAGCAGTTAGTCTGTGTTACGGTTACACTCTGCGTTATTCTGATATCACTTGAAAACCTACAGCTTGAGGGGATATCTCTTGCCCGTGCAGTTGCGGTTTTTGCTGTGCTTTGCGCTTCAAAATGGCTCGGCACAACGGGGGGCTGTGTTTGCGGCGGCGCAATGGGATTTGCAATGAGTATAGGCAGTAATCTGCCGTTTCTCGGCGGTACTTATACCTTCGGCGGCCTTGTTTCGGGGCTTTTTTCACCTGTAGGCAGGTTTATGCAGGCGTTTGCGTATGCCGCTTGCAGTGCTATTACCGTGCTTATGAATACGGGCACAGCAGACCTTATGCCGCCGCTTTACGAAACAGCAATAGCTACGGTTGCCTTTGTGCTCATACCCGAAAAATTCTTTGCAGCCTTATCGGTTTATTTTGTCGGCAGGCAGACCCTGCCCGAATTTGAAACAATGAAAAAAGCAATGCTTCTGCGCCTCGATAGTGTCAGGTCGGGGCTTGAAGAGGTGGCGGATGCGCTTGAGCAGATTGCACGGAATATGGTGCGGCTTGACAAGAATAACGAAAGCCCGTTGAGCGAGGAAATAAAACAGCTTGTGCGCGACCAGTTTTCAACACTTGCTTTGGCGGTAGGGGATATATCCGACCGCTTCTGCGGCGAAACACGCTTCGACACCGTAACGGCGTCCAAAATTGCCTTCGTGCTTGAAAGCTACGGAATAAAGCCGATTGAAATTATCTGCAGTGAGGTGTCGGGCGTATCACGTATTGAGATAAGCGCATATAAGCTCAAGGGAAAATTCAGCCGCAGTGCCTTTGTGAGCGATATGGAAAGTGCCTGCGGATATAAGCTGAGCAACCCTACGATAAGAGAGGAGGGTGAGAAAACAATGCTGACCTTTTTGAAAAAGCCGAAAATGAATATTGTTGTAGGTAAGGCACAATTTTCTGCCGACGAAAGCGCAATGTGCGGCGATACCTGCGACTGTTTTGCTGATAAGGACGGCAACCGGATTATAGTAATAAGCGACGGAATGGGTACGGGGCCACGGGCGGCGGTTGACGGTGCGGTTGCGGCGTGGCTTTTTGCAAAGCTTCTCGTGGCAGGGCTTAATTTTGACAGCTCTCTGCGCCTTTCAAATTCCGCGCTCATAGTAAAATCGCAGGAGGAAACCGTTGCAACGATTGACGCGGCAAAAATAGACCTGCAAAAAGGTGAGGCACAGCTTTTCAAGGCTGGTGCAGGAGTGAGCCTTGTGTGCAGAGGTCGGAAGGTTTACCAATACGGCAAGCCGTCAATGCCTCTGGGAATACTGCGTGAAATTGAATTTGATAAGGAAACAGTTTCTCTTTCAAAGGGTGACATATTGCTTATGATGAGCGACGGAGTCAGCTCTGCGTGCTACGGTCTGATTGCCGAGGAGCTTCGCAAATCCAACAGAAAAGACCCCTCCGCCTTGGCGGAAAGGGTCGTTGAAATAGCGAAAAATTCAGGCTCGGGCAGACACCCGGACGATATCACCGCAGTAGCCGTTATTGTTTCGTAACGTCGTATATTGCGTTTGCCAGTACAGCCAGTTCATCCATTGTAAAGCTCTCTGCACGGACGGTTTCAGGGTAGCCTGCATTTGCAATTGCCGAATAAACCGTGTCCTTGGGCAGTGACATACCGGCGCTTATTGAGTTTGCGGCAGTCTTTCTGCGCTGGGCAAAAACAGCTTTGACCATTCTGAAAAACAGCTTCTCGTCCTTTAATCCGATGGGGGGCTGTTTTCTTATGTCGAGCTTTATTACGCTGCTGTCAACCTTGGGAGCGGGCATGAACGAGCCTGCCGAAACGTCGAAGGCTTTTTTGGCGTCGGAATAAAAGTCAACGGCTACGGTGACTGCGCCTGCATCGCGGCTGCCTACGGGTGCGCAAAGGCGCTGTGCCGCTTCTTTCTGCACCATAACGGTCAGGTTTTCTATGGGCAGTCTGCTTTCAAGCAGGTGCATAATTACAGGCGAGGTGATGTAGTAGGGCAGGTTTGCGCAAACGGCAACCTTCATACCGGAAAATTCTTCCTCTATTATCTTTTTTAAATCAACCTTAAGCACGTCAGCGTTTATGATTTTAACGTTGTCAAATTCGCTGAGCGTTTCGTCAAGCACGGGCAGGAGCCTTTCGTCAAGCTCAATTGAAACAACCTTTTTTGCCTTTTTTGCAAGCTCTGCCGTGAGCACGCCGAAGCCGGGACCGACCTCGATAACTCCCGTGTTTTCGTCAGCACCGCAGACCTCTGCCATTCTCGGGCAGACGGTGGGGTTAATCAGGAAATTCTGACCCAGCGCCTTTGAAAACTTAAAGCCGTGGCGGCTTAATAAATCCTTTACAACCGAAGCGTCGGATAAATTCTGCATAATTCATCTCCTGTATTTTTAAGAAAAACTTTTAGTTATTCTTTACTTATTCATAAATTAGTTATATAATATAAGCTCAATAAGAATTAATTACCATATCAGTACGGAGGTAATATTTATGGCAATTCTCGTTACCGGCGGTGCCGGATATATCGGCTCACACACCTCAATTGAGCTTATCAAAGAGGGTTATGACGTTATTATACTCGATAACTTCTATAACAGCAAGCCCGAAGCGCTGAATAGAATCAAAAAAATTTCGGGCGGCGATTTTAAATTCTACGAATGTGACATCCGTGACAAGGCAGGTCTTGACAAAGTCTTTGCCGAAAACGATATTGAAGCGGTTATTCACTTTGCAGGTCTCAAGGCTGTCGGCGAAAGCTGCCGCAAGCCCCTTGAGTATTACGAAAACAATATAGGCGGAACTGTAACGCTCTGCCAGGCTATGCGTGACGCAGGCTGTAAGAAAATTGTTTTCAGCTCATCTGCTACCGTTTACGGAAGTAACAATCCTTCACCCCTGCGTGAGGATATGCCTGCAGGAGGCACAACAAACCCCTACGGCACAACAAAGCTCTATATCGAAACCGTGCTTTCCGACCTTTATAAGTCCGACAACGAGTGGAGTGTCGTAATTCTCCGTTACTTCAACCCCATCGGTGCTCACAAGAGCGGTCTTATAGGCGAAGATCCCAACGGTATTCCGAACAACCTTATGCCCTATATCACACAGGTTGCCATCGGTAAGTTAGACCATCTCGGCGTATTCGGAAACGATTACCCGACACACGACGGCACGGGTGTACGCGATTATATTCACGTTGTTGACCTGGCTCAGGGTCACCTTTGCGCAGTTAAAAAAGCCTGCTCGGGTACAGGCTGTAACATTTATAACCTCGGTACCGGCAACGGCTACAGCGTGCTTGACGTTGTAAAGGCTTTCGAAAAGGCAAGCGGCGTTGAAATTAAATACGTAATCGGTCCCCGCCGTGACGGCGATATCGCAACCTGCTACTCCGACCCGTCAAAGGCAAAGGCAGAGCTTGGCTGGGAAGCAAAGTTCGGAATCGACGAAATGTGTGCCGACTCCTGGAACTGGCAGAAAAACAATCCGCAGGGTCTTTAATCCGATTTTGAAAGGAATAAATTTATATGGCTAAACGAGAAGGCTATGTAGTCCCGAAAAAAGAACTTAATATGTTTGCTATAGGCGCTATGGGTCAGGGTATGATTTATGCCATGATGTCATGCTACATCAGCGACTACTACGTAAACGTTTTACAGCTCCCGCTTACTTTTGTGCTTATACTAATGCTTGGCGCAAGAATATGGGACGCTATCAACGACCCGCTTATGGGTATGATTGCCGACCGCAGAGAGCCCACAAAGCTCGGCAAGATGAAGAAATATATTCTTTATGCCGTGCCCCCCATTGCGGTGCTCACACTGCTTATGTACTATGCGCCGGATATGAGCACAACCTCGCTTATGATTTATGCCGCAGTGACCTATATACTCTGGGGTATGGCGTACACAATGGCGGACGTTCCGTTCTGGGGCCTGCCAAACCTTATGACTCCCGGTGCGGAGGAAAGAGGCTACGTTATTTCCTATACCAAAAACCTGAACGGTATCGGCTCTGCTCTGCCTGAGGTTCTGTTCCTCGTTGCAGGCTTCACTCTTCCTACGCTCCTCGGAACAACGGGTCTTGAATACGAAAAGCAGAGATATTTCATAATCGCACTTGTCGCCGTTGTAATCGGCACAATAATGTACGGTAACTGCTACCGACACATCAACGAGCGTGTTATTCCGCCCGTAAAGCAGCGTCAGCCCGGCGAGCCTTCAAGCCTTAAGAGAATCTTCACCTGCAAGCCGCTTATGCTTGTTGTTGCGATGGGTGTTCTTTCCAGCGGCAGATATATGGTGCAGGCTGCTGCTGTTCACGTTGCAAGATACGCTTTCTATATCGGTCCCGAGCTCACACCCGATATGAGCCTTGCTGACAGAACGAAATATATTGCGCAGAGTGTTTCCTCTGTCAAAACCATTTTCCAGGTCTGCGCAATTGTCGGTATGTTCGGCGCAATGCTTCTTATGCCCAAGCTTATGAGAAAGTTTGACTATAAGAAAATTGTTATCACAACCTGTCTTGCCGGCTTTGTTGCAAGCATATTCACAACGCTTATCGGTTGGTTCACCGCTAACCTTTATATCTGTATTCCGTTTATCCTTGTTTCCTGTATTCCTCTTGGTGTTCTCAACGTTGTTTCCAACGCTATGATCGGCGACTGCCTTGACTACCTTGAGCTTAAAACAGGCTTCCGTGATAACGGTCTGGGCTCAGCCTGCCAGGGCTTTGTAAACAAGCTCGGCAACGCTCTTGCCACAAGCGGTATTATTCTAATGTATATGTTTATCGACATCGACCCGTCGATGATGCTCAGCAACGAGGTTGTTGTTGCCGCAACGGAGCTTACAAGAACACAGAACTTTGCAATGTTCTCACTTGTTTCAATCGTTCCCGGTATCAGTATGCTGCTCTGCTCAATCCCGATGTTCTTCTACAAGATTTCGGGTAAGGAGAAGCAGAGAATAGTTGACGAGCTTGCCGCAAGAAGAGAAAAAGAAGCAGAAATTACTGCAAACGTATAATTGATAAATAATAAAAGGAACAGTTTTGTTTAATGCAAAGCTGTTCCTTTTTTCTATTCGTGATTTCTTATTTTTGTAAGAGCTCCTTTTTCAAGACGGCTTACCTGTGCCTGAGATATGCCGATTTCCTCGGCTACCTCAATCTGTGTCAGCCCACGCATAAAGCGCAGGGAGAGTATACGCTTTTCTCTCGGTGACAAATCCTCAATCGACTGCCGTATCAGTATTTCGTCTATCCAGCCCTCGTCGTTGCCGCCGTCACCAATCTGATCCATAACGTAAATCGTGTCGCCGCCGTCGTTGTAAACGGGCTCGTACAGCGAAACGGGGTCAACTATTGCTTCAAGGGCAATTACGACTTCCTCTTTTTTTAGCCCCATTTCTTCGGCAATTTCGTTTATTGTCGGCTCTCTGCCCAGATCATTTACCAGCTTTTCCTTTGCCTGAATTGCGTGGTAGGCGGTATCTCGCATTGAACGGCTGACCCTTACGGGGTTGTTGTCACGCAGGTATCTGCGCACCTCGCCTGCAATCATCGGCACGGCATAGGTTGAAAACCGCACGGGCTGTGAAATATCGAAATTATCTATTGATTTAATAAGTCCTATGCAACCGACCTGAAAAAGGTCGTCCATATTTTCGTTTCTGTTTGAAAAACGTTGGATTACGCTGAGCACAAGCCGTAAATTGCCGCTTACAAGTGCCTCGCGTGCGGCTGTGTCGCCGCCCCGTGCTTTTTCGAGCAGTGCTCTTTTTTCGCTTTCCTTTAATACCTTTAGCTTTGCGGTG
>JAZOMP010000073.1:0-11364 GCA_045654045.1 Acutalibacteraceae bacterium | reverse complement strand
TTTTATGCAATATTTAAATAATAAATAAGAAAAATATTCTTTATTCCTTTAAAATATCATTTAAGAATTTATTTCTCGAATGATATTTTTTGGTTTCTAACCTTAACCTCAAACGTTTTATGTATATCAGTACAGGAGGTGCCGACGAGCACGGAATAATCGCCGTCGTGCATTCCGAGATTCATTCTGCGGTCATAGTAGAGGAAGGCTTCGTTGGATACGGCAATATTGAGCTTTGCCTTTTCGCCCTTTTTCAGCTCAACGCGCTTATATGCCTTGAGCTCCTTTACGGGCATTACCACGTCACAGTATTTGCCCGAAAGATAAATCTGTACAACCTCTGCGCCGTCAATGTTGCCCGTGTTTTCTATGGTAAGAGTAATATTAAGGCTGTCGCCGTTGTTAATGCACTCAAAATTATCAAACGCAAAGCACGTATAGCTCAGACCGTAGCCGAATGGGTAACGGGGTGAGCCGTCGTTTTCAACGTAGCCGTAGCCTCTGCCCGAGGGCTTGAACGAGTAGAAAAGCGGCAACTGACCGACAGTTTTCGGGAAGGTGATGGGCAATTTTCCGCTCGGGCTGATTTCACCGAAGAGAATTTCGCAAATTGCCTGCGCACCCTGTTCACCCGGATACCACGCTTCAAGTATTGCACCGCAGCCGTCAACCCAACTGCACATATCTATAGGCGAGCCGTTGAGCAGAATAACGGCGGAATTCGGGTTTGCGGCAGTCATACGGCGTATGCTTTCTTCCTGGTCAGTCTTTACAACCATTTCAATTTTGCCGACTATAGTTGCGTTTTCGTCCTTCTGTACCGTGCGCGTAACACCGGGCAGACGGATGTCGGAGCGGTCAAGACCTTCGCCCTCAACAAGTGCCGTCATATAAACGGCGGCGTCACATTCGGCGGCAACCTTTTCGATATCCTCATCCTCTGCAAAAATAACTTCGGCATAGCCGTCAAGGTATTCCTTAAGATATTGAAGGGGTGTTTTTGCATCCTCTGCCGTCCAGTCTACCTTATACGGGCCCGAATAGTTTTTGCCTACGGGTAAAACGTCCGCACCCATACCAAATACGGCGAGCTTCTTTGTTTTGTTGCGGTTAAAGGGCAGCACACCATCGTTTTTAAGCAGTACCATAGCCCTGCGTGCGGCTTCAAGTGCAAGGCGCTTGTGCTCCTCGCAGCGAACAAGTTTTTTCGCCTCGTCTCTGTCAGCAAAGGGCTTGTCCATAAGACCAACAGCGTATTTTGCCGTGAGCACACGCAAAAGTGCACGGTCAATATCTGCTTCGGTTATCCAGCCCTCGTTATACGCCTTCATCAGGTCGTCGTAAGAATTTTGCGGAAGGTCAACATCAAGACCTGCCTTAAGGCTGTCTGCCTGTGCCTTCCATTCGGTATCGTAAAGCTGATGTGCTTCCCACACACCCTCAACGGAGTTGTAATCCGAAACGACAAAGCCCTCAAAGCCCCACTCACCGCGAAGAATATCGGTGAGAAGCCTTTCGTTACAGGTGCAGGGTACACCGTCCCAGCTGTTGTAGGCAGACATAATCGACATTGCACCGCCTTCTTTGATGCACTTTTCAAAGGGCTTTAAATAAACCTCACGCATTGTGCGTTCGCAGGTGTCCGAAACATTGGAGTCCCTGCCGCCGTAGGAATAGTTGTCCGCATAGTGCTTCGGGGTGGCAATAACCCCGTTTTTCTGTAAGCCCCGGCAGATTGCCGCACCGAGGTCGGAATTAATCAGCACGTCCTCGCCGAAGGACTCAATTGTCCTGCCCCAGCGGCAGTCACGCACAACGTTTACAACAGGGGTAAGTGCCTGCCTTACGCCGACAACGGCACACTCCTTGCCGATAACGTCACCAATCTGCTCAACAAGGTCACTGTCAAAAATCGAAGCCATACCGATAGGCTGGGGGAAGCAGGTAGCCATGCCCCATTGTGCGCCGTGAAGCGCTTCTCCGTGCTCAATCGGAGGAATTGACTGGGGATTAGCCGCCATACTCTTGCGGATATCCTCGTTTATTGCGTCAACAACCTCTTCGGTCGGTACTGCACAGCCTCTCTGCTCGTGCAGAAAATGACCGGGGTTGCGGAAATTGCCGAATTTGTACAGACGCCTTCCCTCGTAATCATCACGGATGGGGTAAAGCATCTGGCAGGAAAGCTGGCAGATTTTTTCTTCGAGCGTGAGCTTTGCCATAAGCTCTTTTGCACGCTCGGCAGGAGAGTTGAGCATAGTTTTTCCTCCTTAAGAATATTGATTTTATAATACCACAACCAACCTTAAACCGCAAACGTATTTAACCTAATTCAAAAACTGCTGTGTCAAATTCTTTCATATTGAGTGTGAGGGTATCGGCTTCACATTCACCGATATCCGTGCCGAGCAACGGTCGGATTTTATATCTCTGCGGCAAGGTGATTTTAACTTCGCCGCCGTTTACCGAGTGAACAGCTAAAAAGCCTTCGCCGCAGTAAATAACGTTGCCGTCGGAATTATAGCAATGAATGCCCGACGAAACGAGGAAATCTCGCAGCTCATCAACGCTGTAAAACGGCTTTTCTTCGCTTGTCTGAATGTAGGGAATACCGAGCTTTTTGCACAGCTCAACCGCCGCCTTTCCGCTGTCGGTGGGTATGGGAGCTGTGAAGATTGCCGCACGGTAATTTTTTACCACTTTTTCCGCATCCTCGACAAGGCACAAATCAAAGGGAATACCCGAATTGCCCATTCGTACTCTCGTGTGGCTTGCGGAGTGGCAAAGCTCACTGCCTGCGGGGTTGTTTAGGTAGGCTTTTTCGTCAATGAATAAAACCGTTTCCGCTTTAGGAAAATGCTGATTGTTTTTGTCCTTTGCGTTTTCTGCAATTTCTCTCATTTTTGCCATTTCAGCCATAATGGCTTTATCGTGGTACCAGCCGCCCCACATATCAAACCACCATATGCCCGAAGCCTTGGTAAGCTGGTGGGCAAAAGCTTTGCGGATTGCAGAGAGAGAAAGTGCAGGCGTGTCAGGGCCGCACCATACGGTTTTGTTGCCGTTATTGTCGTACAGCTCGTAAATTCCGTCGCGGTATCTGCCCGGGCGGGAGTCGTGCAGTCTTTTTGTCAGGTGTGTTCTTATGTCACACTCTACAAAATACAGCTTGCCGTGCTCCTTCACCGACTGCGCGGTGAGCATATCTCCCCAATCAAAGCCGAGTCTGCGGTTTTCGTCGTAACAGCAGGGGGAGGAGAAAAAGTCTATGTAGGGTGAGTCAATAATAAATCTCAACCCGTGCAGCCCCCACAGGGGATTGTTCACAAAAGCGTTGTAGCCGTAGAAAACGCCTGCAAGCTGTTCGCCGTTTGTGTGTTCCTTGAGCACCCTTGCAAAATGCTCAACGGTTTTTGCCGCCTCTTCACAGCAAAATTCGCCGTAGCTGCTGACCTTGCTTAAATCGTCTTTGCCGAAAGCCGGTACATCGGTTATGCCGTGCTTTTCCCTCATCCAAAGGCGGTGCTTTTCAACGCCCATTTCGGAAAACGAGCCCGAAAGGTCGTGGTGCATCCATTCCTGTGTAATGCCGCCGCAAAGCTGATATCCTGCAACTCTGTCTGCGTAAGGTGAACTGCGTATGTGCGAAACAAGCTTTTTCAGTAGCTCTGCACCGTCACGTTTAAATAAATCGGAATAAAGCGATTCGCGTCTTCCTGTCGGAGTTTCAACGGTTTCGTAAGGGTTAGCCTTAATCCATTTGCGTGGCATGGCTATGTTTATTCTCGGGAAAATAAAAGCATCGGGGCACTCATTAAGAATACGGCTGACCGTGCCGTCAAATTCGGTGTAATCAGGGCTGTCACCCTCAAACACACCCGTTAAAAACGGCGTAAAGCCCGTGAAATTGTTAATCGGCAAATCGGTAAAGGAAACGTTTACAAAAAACATTCTGTAGCCGCTTTTAATAAAATCGGAATATTCGGCACGCTCCTCAAAATAAGCGGTGTACGCAAGCGGAGCGTATAATTCTCCGTCAATTTTTATGTAAGGTCTGCCGTGCCTGAATTCGATTGTAGACGTCATTTTATCACCTTATATTTTTGTTAAATATTCATCTGCTTCTTGATGTGACCTGAATATTATCACTTGTTTATCTGTTTTGTATTTGTCAATTAATTCGTATATCCTCGGCAACGATGTTTTAGAAAAATCCTTTATAAATCCTTCGAATTCAGGGTCAAGCTCTTTTTCTATCCACGGCAAATCGTATCTGCCTTTGCCGAGCCTTTCGGTTGCACCTTGCAAACAGACCTCAACGGGCAAATCGAAAAGAAAAACCGTGTCGCATTCTTTGAGCCGCATTTCAATTGTTCTGTTATAGTTACCGTCGATTATCCATTCGGGTGTTGTGAAAATTTCGGATATTCTTGTGTCAAATTCTTCTCTTGGAATATGCGTTTTGTCAGGCTTATGCCATATAGCATCCAGATGATATAACGGTAAATCCGTGAGCTTGTGTAATTTTAGAGCAAAGGTAGTTTTGCCGCTGCCGGGGCAGCCGATTATAATTGCTTTTTTCATATTTATCGTTCCTTGTTTTTGCTTTCAGTAATAAATTATCACCTGAAAATCAAAAAGTCAATCGAGCGGTCAATAATATAAGTAAATGATTTTGGAACGGAGATAAAAATATGTGTACTGCGGCTGTTTATAAAACACGCGATTTGTATTTTGGAAGAACGCTTGACAACGACTTTTCCTACGGCGAGGAGGTTGTTATTACGCCACGCAATTTTCCGCTTGGCTTCCGTCGGGTTGAAGCACCTGAAAACCGCTTTGCAATTATCGGCACAGCCCTTGTTGCCGAGGGTTTTCCGCTTTATTACGATGCCGTAAACGAAAAAGGGCTTTGTGTGGCAGGGCTTAATTTTGTTGGCAACGCTGTTTACAACAAGCCCGTTGACGGCAGGGACAACGTTGCCCAGTTTGAGCTTGTGCCATGGATTCTTTCGCAGTGCAAAACCGTTGAAGAAGCAAGGGCTTTGCTTGGTAAAATTAATATTACAAATGATGCCTTCAGCGACGAGCTCCCGCCTGCACAGCTTCATTGGATTATAGCCGATAAAACGCAGGCGATAACCGTTGAATCAACCGCCGAGGGCTTGAAAATTTATGACAACCCTGTTGGCGTGCTTACAAACAATCCGCCCTTTGATATTCAGCTTTTTGCCCTTAATAATTTTATGGGGCTTTCCGCAAATCCGCCCCAAAACCGCTTTGCCCAAGGGCTTGACATGAACGCTTACAGCAGGGGAATGGGTGCAATCGGTCTGCCGGGGGATTTATCCTCACAGTCGAGGTTTGTCAGAGCGGCTTTTGTTAAAATGAATTCCGTCAGCGGTGACAGCGAAGAGGAAAGCGTTGGACAGTTTTTTCATATTTTAGGCTGTGTCGAACAGCCGAGAGGCTGTTGCAGGCTCGGAAACGGAAAGCACGAAATTACAATTTATACCTCTTGCTGTAATGCGGACAAGGGGATTTATTATTACACAACCTATTCAAACCGACAGATTACTGCCGTTGATATGCACAGGGAAAACCTGAATTCTTGTGAGCTGATACGCTACCCGTTTGTTGTGGAAGAGCAGGTGAACCGTGTTCAATAAATTACAGTTTAGCGAGTTCCTCGCAAAACTGTAATAATGCAAAATGCAAAGTTCAAAATGCAAAATTGTGGGAGGGCTTCGCCCTCACCCTTTATAATAATCGCTCTAAATGAATGTTTTATAAAATCGGAGCGTAGCGACCCTTAACTTTGCACTTAGCATTTTGCACTTTGCACTAATAACAGTTTGTCCCCGACAAACTGCAACTTATCGGCAATAAAAACAGGACGGCCAAAGGTCGTCCTGTTTTTATTGTTGAGCTTCAGTTAAAAAGATAGAGAATCGTTGCACCGAAACCGGATATGTTCTTGAGGAAGAGGAGGGTGTGTTCTGCGACAATCCAGAAGATAGCTTCAATCGCGCTGATGCCGACTTCCTTTGCAAAATCCTTGTCCTTGAGTGCGAAGTCGTTGTAAGTGATAACCTGTGACTTGAACTTTTCGGGGTTATCTTCCTTAACAGTTATAAGGCGGCTGCCGCGTGTGAGGGCGGTATCGTAAGCCTGGTGAGTTACGCCGGGGGTGTTGATGAGCTGGATACCCTTGTAATCCACTTCGTATGTGTTGTAGTGGTCGTGACCGACGAAGAGACCCTTTACGTCGCCGATTTCGAGCATTGCATCAACCTGACCGTAGTTGATAGGACCGGGTGAGGGTGGCTCAAAAAGGTGACCCTTGAACACGCTTGTGTCGGGGCAGACGATGGGATAATGCTTGCCGTTGTTATAGGTTTCCGTAAGGTCACCGAGTTCGAAGGGAACCTCGGGGAACATAACCTCGTAAATTTCGCCGACTATCATGTGCTGGAAGGCGATTGCAGGCACTGTGCCGCCTGCCTGCTTTGCAAGGTCTTTTGCAGTAGCCTTGTACCAGTTGATCTGGTCTTCCCTTACGCTGTCATATCCAAGGCGCTTGCCGTTTTCGTCGGCTACATAGTCGCCTGTGTCAAACATCCATACGTTGAACTTGATGTCATTGGTGTCGGAAGCGAGAACGGGCAGGTTGTGCTTTGCTGAGCCGCTGACAGATGTATCGGCATCGTAAGCAAGGCAGTATTTGCCGCCGTGCTTCTGGTAATAGCTGAGTAGAGTTGCCTTGTCAACCCCCTGCTCGTGGTCGTGGTTGCCGAAAACAAGTGTGAACGGAACTTCGTGCTCAACAAAGGGCGTTACAAGCTCTTTGATAGCGTCTTCCTTTGTTTCTTCGGGTCCTACTGTGTTGTCGCCGCCGAGAACTACAAGCTGGGGCTTGTAATAGTCGAGCATATGGTTAATGTAAGCGAGCATCTTTTCGTTTGCGGGGTAGGTATCCTGACAGTCGCAGATGTGCAGAATTCTGAACTCACCGTTTTCATCAAAGCGTAGTGCATCGCTCTTTGCTTTTGCTGCTGCAGGTACAGCCATTGCAAGCACAATAATAAGTGCGAGAACAGCCGCAAGAATGCGTCTTTTCATAAGATATAACCTCCGTATATTTTATATTACAATTATAAATGCAGGTAACAGAAAAGTCAATATTGTGCGTTTAAGGGATAGGCCTATTTGACAGCATTTTTCTGCTGTGATATAATTGTATTTCAATGAAAAGAGGTGACGGCTGTGGAGCGCAAAGAGAATATGAATATACTCCTGCGCGGTATGAGCCTCAGCGGCGGAGCACCGAAATCCGTGCTCGAGCACCTGAGAATACTTAAGAAGGACGGGCACCGCATAAACGTAATAATGCAGGAGCGTGAGCAGGAGCTTAAGGAACTTTACGAGCGTGAGTTTGACAGCCTTTATGCTGCGCCGGATATAGTTTCGCTCTTTATGAAAAGAGCCTTCGGTGCGCTTTACACACAGCTTTGCCGCGAATACCGCGAGCTTAAGTCTGCAAAGCCCGACCTTGTTTTTGCGCTTGGCTATGCACCCGCTTTTTTCTACGGACGCTTCTGTAAGGAGCTGCAGATTCCCTGCGTTATGATTATACCCGGCGGCGATTTGTCCGCAAACGAGCTTTACCTCAGGGGCGGTGAGTGGTGCCACGCAATCGGCTTCAGTGAGGAAAACCGCGAGGTGCTGAGCAGATATACTCACGCTGAAAATATCAGCGTAATTTCCAACAGGATAGCCCTTAAAACAAAGTTTGACGGCTTGACCGAGCATATTGCGACGGCTCGTAACGGGGTTAATATACTGCTCACCTCAAGGGTTGCGAGCGGAAAATATGACTCGATAATCCGGTTTATCGATAACCTCTGCCGTGCCGCAGACAAAAGAGTAAAAATAAACCTTACCGTTGCAGGCGGCGGCGAGAAGCTTGAAGCACTTAAAGATTATGTTTCCGGTATCAGTAACCCGTTTGTCAGCGTTGAAATAAAGGGGCATCTTGATAATCTCCTGCCCGAGTTTGAAAAGGCTCATCTCGTTGTCGGCAAGGGCAGAAGCGTGCTCGAGCCTGTTATGATGAACAGACCGGGCTGTGTAATAGGGGACGACGGCTCAATTGAACCGTGTACACCCGAAAATTTTGAACGCCTTTACCGTCACAATTTTTCGGGCAGAGGTCTTGAATGTGACAACTCCGTGACTGTATTAAAGGCTGTTCTTGATTCTCTTGCAGATAACACGGTTGATGTTGAGAAAACGCTTCAAACAGCACAGCTTGCAAGAGAATATTATTCGGCGGAGTTTTTGCGCGAAAAGCTTTATGCCGCTCTGGACAGCACAGATTTCCGCCCCGTAAAGAAAATACATATTCCGGTAATTATACGTCTGCTTAAATTTGCACTTGTGCGTTTTATGCAGAAGATGAAAAACAAAAAGAAATGATGTGGCTTAAATATGAGCAAAGAATTTCGTGAATATATCGAAGCGGAAATTCCGCGCATAAAAAAGTATCCGACCCTTCTCAGGGCGCTTATGCTTTTAAAAATAAGGCGTGAAAGTCCTGCCGCCGATGCGGTTTATATGTTCCGCTACTGCCTTATGTTCATACACGGCAGTAACCCCTTCAAAAAGCTTGTTGCCCGCAGGTTTATGCGCCTTCTTGTTTACCGCTACGGAATTTTCTTCGATTTTAAAGAGGGTTCATATTTCGGCAAGGGTTTGAAATTCCCTCACCCGTCAAGCATAATTATCGGCTCTGACGTTAAGGCTGGCGAAAACTGCGTGATTTACCAGAACGTCACAATCGGTGCCGCTCGTTCAGGCGATGCCGCAAAGGGCAAATACCCCGTAATCGGTAACAACTGCACACTCTTTGCAGGCTGTAAGGTGCTGGGCAGCGTTGAGGTTGCCGACGGTACAACACTCGGCGCAAATGCAGTTCTGCTCAGAAGCACCGAAAAGGGCAGCACCTATGCAGGTGTGCCTGCCGAAAGGATTAAGTGATGAACCGTAAAGGAATTTCAAAGCTGCTTAAAAGCGACTATACGCTAAGTGCCGTGAGCAAGGTTCTTACGATGCTCATCGGTCTGATATCCTCTGTTTTTTCAACGAGGTACCTTGGTGTTGTCAACAAGGGCACCTATGCCTATATATCACAGCTTTCCAAAAACGCTGTTATAATCAGCAACCTCGGTGTGTATCAGTCCTATTCGTATAACTATAAAAAGCTTGGCGGGGAAACGCTGAAAAAGTACAGCGATATCTGCTTTTTACAGTTTTTCGTTTTTGCCCTTCTTGCCGCGGCGGTCAGTTTGGTTTCAAAGGATTTCTGCATAGTCATGGCGGCGCTTCTTGTGCCGTTCAATATGATTAAAATGCAGTACGAGAACATAGTTCTGGTCGAAAATATGCGGCTGAGAATGTTTCTTCACGTTTTCAATCAGGTGCTTCTCACCGTGTGCTATGCGGTGCTGTATTTCACGGCAGAATCAAACGTGCTTTACATAGTGCTGCTGACGGTTTTTGTGGATGCGTTTACTGTTGTGTTCTACCTTTGCAAACTGCACTACGTTCCGAAAATATGGCAGGTGGATTTCCGCTTCCTTTTTGAAGTGCTGAAATTCGGATTTATTCCGATGCTTTCCCTCCTTCTCGTTACGCTCAATTACAGCGTGGACATCTTTTTCCTTGAACACCTCGGTACGCAGGAAGAGCTCGGTCAGTATGCATTCGCCGCAACCATTATAAACTACGTGTGGATGCTGCCTGATGCATTCAAAGAGGTGCTTTTCTCGAAATCCGCAAAGAAGTTTGACAGGGAAAACATTTCACTTTCTGTCAAAATTTCAGTCGGTGCAATGCTTTGCTGTCTTGTCGGTTTTGCCGTGCTTGGTAAATTCCTTATAAGCCTTGTTTACGGCAGCGAATTCCTGCCGGCCTACGGAGTAGTGCTTGTGCTTATTATCGGCGCTTTCCCTATGGCTATGTTCAAGCTGCTTGGCATTGTCCTTGTTTCGCAGGGCAGGAGAATGGCTCACTTTGCTTCTCTTGCCGTAAGTGCTGCTATAAACGTGGCTGCAAATATATACTCCATTCCGAAATGGGGAATGTACGGCGCGGCGTGGGCAAGCGTTATCAGCTATACCGTGTGCGGTACTGTGCTGACGGTTTATTTCTGTAAGACCTATTCCTTCGGCTTAAAGGAAATGTTCCTGCCGAGTAAGAACGATATTTCAAAGTTGAAAAAGCTGATAAAGAGAAAATAAATAACAAACAACGGCTGTCTTGCGTGTAGCAGGACAGCCGTTACTTATATCATAATTATATGTACTGATAACACCTTACATAATCCACAACCATTGAGGCGGGAAGGTGCTCGTTTTCGTGTACTCTCTCGTCAACGCCGAGTGAGATAATCAGGTAAAGCGGCACCTGACACACACCGCCGAAGGATGTTCTTGCGGTTTCAACGCCGTTGACATAGAAAATGTACTCGTTTTCGTTCCACTCAACGCCGTAGGTGTTGAACTCGTTATACGGGTCATTTGCGTAGAAAGAACCCTGGTTTTCCCACTTGTGTGCTTCGTCGTAGGAGTCAACGTGAATTGTCTGAACTATAGAATTAAAGCTCGGGTCAAGAGGATTGTAGAGCGTATTCGTTTCGAGAACATCTACCTCTGCACCCGTGATTCCTCCGTCTGTGTCGTCTGCCCACATTCCGTCTGACAGAAGCCAGAAAGCAGGGTTGAAGCCTGCACCCTTGGGCAGAATACAGCGTATTTCAAAGTAGCCGTAAAGCTGTTCGTAGCCTTCGTACCCTTCGTCATAGTGCTTGTTCGGGTTGGTTTCCATTCCGTAGGAATAGTAGCCTGCACCCTTGGGTCCGTTCTCCTTGTATTCCGCTGTTATAAGCAGACAGCCGTCCTCGGTGAAGCTGACCTGACCTCTGTTCCACATAGCCGTGTCACGGGGCTGAGTATCGTTTGCACCGTATACGTAGTGGCCCTGCCAGCGTTTAGTGTCAAAGCCGTTGTCGAAGTCATCCTCCCACTTGAGCTCGAACTTGCTCATATCAATTTCGTTCTTGTACGGGGTGACGGGTGTGTCGAAAATAACCAGTCCGACAAGCTGGAAAAAGGCGACAACGAGAGCGATAACGCGCTTGAAATCAAATTTGAAAATTGCCTTGAATATCATAGCGGGAATATTTTTTATTTCCTCAATACCTCTTAACTGTCTTGTGGCAAAATTCATGTTTTCAGCTCTCCTTAATACTTTCGGCGTAGCCCATTACGTTTTCCTGGCGGCGTTTTGCAAGCTCCTCGTACA
>JAZOMP010000072.1:0-10512 GCA_045654045.1 Acutalibacteraceae bacterium | reverse complement strand
TTCCGTGCCGCAGCTATCGATCAGCTTCAGATCTGGGCTGACAGAGCAGGTGTTGACATCGTCAAACACAAGGAGGGTGCAGACCCTGCCGCTGTTGTTTTCGATACAATCAATGCAGGTAAGGCAAGAAATGCCGATATTATCATTATAGACACCGCAGGCAGACTTCATAATAAGAAGAACCTTATGGATGAGCTTGCAAAGATTTACCGTGTTATCGACCGTGAGCTTCCCTGGTCAGACCGTGAGAGCCTGCTTGTGCTCGATGCTACAACGGGTCAGAACGCTGTTAACCAGGCAAGAGAGTTCAAGAACGTTGCCGAAATTACAGGTATCGTTCTCACAAAGCTCGACGGTACTGCCCGCGGCGGTGTTGTCCTCGCAATCAAGCACGACCTTAACGTTCCCGTTAAGTTTGTCGGTGTCGGTGAGCAGATGGATGATTTACAACCCTTCGACCCGAGAGCCTTTGCAGAGGGTCTGTTTGACGTAGCAGAGGAAGAGGACGGAAAATAATGGAATATATCATAGCTACCCACAATATGAAAAAGCGCAACGAACTTGCCCGTATTTTAGAGCCGCTCGGTGTCAGCGTTTTAACTGCCGAGCAGGCAGGCGTAGAGCTTACCGACGTTGAGGAAACGGGCGAAACCTTTGAGGAAAATGCCCGCCTCAAAAGTCAGAGCGGCTGCAAGGAAAGCGGTATGCCCTGTATCGCAGATGATTCCGGTCTTATGGTGGATGCTTTGGGTGGTGAGCCCGGCGTTTATTCCGCACGCTATGCGGGGGAGCACGGCAATGACCCGAAAAACAATGCACTTCTGCTTGAAAAGCTTTCAGACGTGCCCGATGAAAAGCGTACGGCACGCTTTGTCTGTACCGTCTGCTGTACTTATCCAGACGGCAGGGAAATAGTTGTTACGGGTAAGTGCGAGGGCAAAATCGGTTACGAGCCCAAAGGTGAGGGTGGCTTCGGCTATGACCCCATATTTATGGTAGGGGATAAGAGTTTTGCCGAGCTTACTTCAGAAGAAAAAGATAAAATAAGCCACAGAGGCAATGCGCTCAAAGCACTTGCCGAAGCGTTGGCAAAAGAAAATGCATAAAAATTAAGGATTGATTTATTTTGACAAGTAAGGAAAGAGCTGCGCTTCGTTCGCAGGCAAATACTCTTGAGCCGCTTTTTCAACTCGGTAAGGGCGGTATGTCCGATGCTCTGATTAAGCAGACGGATGATGCCCTTCGTGCAAGAGAGCTTATAAAACTCAAGGTGCTTCTTGAGTCCACACCCATCACACCCCGTCAGGCGGCTGACGAGTTGGCGGCGGCAACTGGTGCAGACGTTGTACAGGTTATCGGCGGTGTAATCGTGCTTTACCGCTATAGCCCCGAACTTCACGGCGAAAAGGCAAAGGGCGAGCCGAAAAAGCGTCCCGCAACCAAGAAGGAAGCAAAGAAGCAGGGCTACAAGGTACACTTTGTCCGCAAAAAGTACGCAAAAAAGGAAAAATGAGCAGAATTGGTATCTTCGGCGGAACGTTCAATCCGCCGCATATAGGCCATACAAGGCTTGCCGAGCATTTTGTTAAAGAACTGAAGCTCGACAGGCTTCTTGTTATACCCACTTATCAGCCGCCACACAAGAGTGCGGATAACCTTGCAAGCGGTGAGGACAGGGTGAATATGTGTATGCTTGCCTTCCCCGATGCGGTAATCAGTACAATTGAAATGAACAGAGGCGGCAAAAGCTATACCTACGATACGCTTTGTGAAATCAAAGATCAGTACCCGGGCGATGAGTTGTTTTTCATCGTCGGGTCGGATATGCTTCTCAGCTTCAACAGGTGGTATAAAAGCGAGGAAATACTTGATATGATTACGCTTTGTGCTGCTGACAGAGAGGATGACGGTGTCGAGCTTAAAAAGCCTGAATTCCTTGAAAATAAGCGTGTTATTATAACCAAGCTGCCGCCCTTTGAATTGAGTTCAACACAGATAAGGGAACGCATTTCAAAAGGTGAGAGCAGCGACGGTATGCTTGACGAAGCCGTAAGGTTTTATATTGATGAAAAGGGGCTTTACAGATGATTGAAGAATATAAAGCGTTGTTGAAAAGCCGCCTTTCCGATTACCGCTATAACCATTCGCTTTGCGTTGCACAGAGCGCTGTCGAATTGGCACAGAAATACGGAGCTGACCCCGCCAAAGCACTTGTTGCAGGTCTGCTTCACGATATAACAAAAGAAGCAGATAAAGCAGAGCATTTCTCTCTTTTTGAGGAGAGCGGAATGGCTTTGTCCGAACTTGAACGCTGCAACCCGAAGCTTTGGCACGCTATGAGCGGTGCGGCATATATGAGAGTGAAGCTTAATATAGATGATGAAGAAATACTTTCAGCTGTGCGGTACCACACAACAGCAAGGGCAGGTATGACCCTGCTTGAAAAAATTATCTATATAGCCGACTTTATTTCGGCAGACAGAGTTTATGACGACGTTGATATTGTGCGTGAATTGGCGCAGAAAAGCCTTGAAGAAACGATGGAATATACCCAGGTTTATTCTATAAACGACCTGCTCAGAAAGCACAGCCCCATTCACCCCGACAGCGTAGCTTGTTACAACGAAATTGTCAGCAGCATAAAATAATCCGGAGGGAATCAGTATGGCATTCAAAGAAATTAACATCCGAGATATAAAGGAAAGTGCAGTCAAGCTTATTAGTGATGACTGGGCGCTTGTTACAGCTTCGGCAGACGGTGTAACAAACACAATGACCGTCAGCTGGGGCGGTATGGGTGAGCTTTGGGGTAAGGATGTTGTTTTTATTTTCATCCGTCCGCAGAGATATACCTATGAGCTGCTTGAAAAGAGCGATACGTTTTCAATGAGCTTTTTCGGCGGTGAATACAAAAAAGAGCTCGGCTTCTGCGGCAAAAACAGCGGCAGAAATGTTGACAAGTTTGCTGAAACCGGCTTCACTGTAGCTGATTTTGACGGCACAGCCGCAATTGAGCAGGCGAAAATCAACTTTGTCTGCAAAAAAATAGCCTTCCAGGATATGAATCCCGAAGGCTTCCTCGACGAGAGTATAGAAGGCAATTACAACGGTGATTATCACCGTGTCTACGTCGGTGAGATTGTTAAAGTATACGAAGTTGAATAAGATTAAAGAAAAAACGCACCTGTTGGTTTGAAGCTCAACAGGTGCATATTTTTTAAGTCTCTAATGTGAATTCCTGTACTGCGTCACAGTTGCTGATAAAGTCGAGCACAGCGTTCATTGATTCCTTGCTCTTTGAAAAACGTACGGTAAGCTCAGCCTTGGTAATTCCGTTGTCCTGCTTTTTAAAGCGTATGCCGGTTACAACCATACCTGCCTGCGTGAGCTGGCTTGTTATTTCGTCAAGTGTGTGTGAGCCCTCGTTAATCTTAATGGAAATAATGTTGGTTTCCATATTTTCCGAGAAGGGCATAATCTTGTGCAGAATGAGCTGAATAAGTATCATCAGCACCGTGCAGGCAAGACCGATCGTGTACATACCGGCACCGATAGCCATACCGATACCTGCCGTTGCCCAGATACCTGCCGCCGTTGTAAGGCCCTTGATTGAGCCGCCGCGCACGAAAATCACGCCTGCACCGAGGAACGATATACCCGTAACGATGTTTGAGGCAATTCTCGAAGCGTCGGCACGAAGGCTGTTCATATCCATTATACCGATGTCGTTAAAGCCGTATTTTGAAACGACCATCATCAGTGCCGCACCAAGGGCGAGAATGATGTGTGTTCTTATTCCTGCTTCTTTTTGTCTGAAACTGCGTTCAATGCCGATAACACAGCCGCACAAACAAGCGACTACCAGGCGAACAAGCAGTTCCCACTGTCCAAGGGTTGCTTCAAACAACTCCTGTAAATTCATTGTGCATACTCCTTTGGTTATTATTCTATAATAAAATATTATACCATTATTAATATTATGTGTCAAGGCAATGCAATATAGCATAATACGTATAAGCGGACAGATTTTTATATATGAATGGCACTCAATATTTGCAGGAAAAATTGCAAAATTATTCTGTGCTTTGTCGGACTTCTTGCACAAAATGCACATTTCTTGCATTTGTATGGTGAAAATGACCGTTATAATGACAAAAAATGAAATATTATGAAAAGAATCTTGCATTTTTATTGTTACAGGTTTATAATGATTTACATCGCTAAAGCGGCGAAAGAGAAATTTTATTTTTGGAGTTTTGTTTTATGAATTATGTTGACAGAGTAATCGAACAGGTTGCTAAAAAGAATGCTAACGAGCCTGAGTTTGTCCAGACCGTAACAGAGGTTCTTTCATCCCTCAAGCCCGTTATCGATAAACACCCCGAGTACGAAAAGGCAGCACTTCTTGAAAGAATTGTTGAGCCCGAAAGAACTATTATGTTCCGTGTCACATGGACAGACGACAACGGCAACGTTCACGTTAACACAGGCTACAGAGTACAGTTCAACGGCGCTATCGGTCCGTACAAGGGCGGTCTTCGTTTCCACCCCTCCGTATATATCGGTATTATGAAGTTCCTCGGCTTCGAGCAGACCTTCAAGAACAGCCTTACAGGTCTTCCCATCGGCGGTGCAAAGGGCGGCTCAGACTTCGACCCCAGAGGCAAGAGCGATGCAGAAATTATGCGCTTCTGCCAGGCATTTATGACTGAGCTTTACAGACACATCGGTCCTGACGTTGACGTTCCTGCAGGCGATATCGGTGTAGGCGGCAGAGAGGTTGCATACCTCTACGGTCAGTACAGACGCATCAAGGGTGCATTTGAAAACGGTGTTCTCACCGGTAAGGGTCTCTCCTTCGGCGGCTCTCTTATCCGTCCCGAGGCTACAGGCTACGGCGCAACATATTACGCAGTTGAAATGCTCAAGCACTTCGGCGAGGATATCAAGGGCAAGACTGTTGCTCTCTCCGGCTTCGGTAACGTTGCATGGGGCGCAGCAAAGAAGATTGCTGAGCTCGGCGGTAAGGTTGTTACAATTTCCGGCCCCGACGGCTATGTTTACGATCCCGACGGCGTTTGCACCGACGAAAAGATTGAATATATGCTTGAAATGCGTGCTTCCGGCCGTGATAAGGTTCAGGACTATGCAGACAAGTTCGGTGTAGAGTTCCACGCAGGCGAGAAGCCCTGGGGCGTTAAGGTTGATATCGCAATGCCCTGCGCAACTCAAAACGAAATCAATATGGCAGAAGCTGAGAAAATCGTTGCTAACGGCGTTCCCTACTACGTAGAGGTTGCCAATATGCCCACCACAAACGATGCTCTCGAGTACCTCAAGGAAAACTGCAAGGCAGTTGCTCCCTCCAAGGCTGTTAACGCAGGCGGTGTTGCAACATCCGCCCTTGAAATGAGCCAGAACTCAATGCGCTACAGCTGGACTGCAGAAGAGGTTGACGCAAAGCTCAAGCAGATTATGAAGAACATCCACGACAGCTCCGCAGCTGCTGCAGAAGCTAACGGCTACGGCTATGACCTTGTCGCAGGTGCAAACATCGCAGGCTTCCAGAAGGTTGCCGATGCAATGATGGCACAGGGTCTTATCTAATCTAAGTCTGAAACTTCACAATTCCACCGGTGATTATCCTTAACGGATTTTCACCGGTTTTTTTATTTTTGTAAAATTTTTCTTGACAATGTCGATATTCGATATTACAATGAGGCTAAAGGGAATGTCGATATTCGATATTAAGGTGACGAGTATAATCCGAAACGGGTTCGTATTATTCTTGTCACCCTAAGGAGGAAAAATATATGCCACGCTTAAAATTTCAGACTCTTACCGAGCAGATGTTTTATATTCTTCTCTGCTTAAAAGAGGAATGCTGCGGAATTGACATTATGGACAAGGTTTCTGCAATGACCGACGGCAGGGTTAAGGTCGGTTCGGGCACGCTATATAATCTTCTGGAGCAGTTTCTTGATGCCGAAATGATAGCCGAAACAAAGGCGGAGGGCAGACGCCGCAGCTACGTTCTGACAGACAAGGGCAGGGAAGTGCTCGCAACGGAGTACAACCGACTTTGTACCCAGGCAGAAGACTACAAAAGGCTGTTTTTGTGCGAGGAGAAAGCTTGCGAAGACAAGGCTTGCGAGAAAAACGCTTGCGAGGAAGCACCGCCCGTTCTCGGCAGACTATGTCCTGCGCTGTAGTGTGCATTAGGAGGGGCAAAACGTGAAAGAATCAATGAATTACGAAGCCTTTGCCGAGCAATTCGCCTATTACGACCGCACGACAATGCAGGAATACTTTGAGCAGAAAGCCCTTGAGGGCTGGCGGCTTTGCAAAAGAGAAATGTTTTCAAAGTGGGTGTTCAAACGCATTGAGCCGCAAAAGCTTCACTATGCAATAACCTACTTGCCGCAGTTTGCAAATGAGGACAGCTTTCTGCTTTCCAAAAACAAAAAAGAATATCTCGATTTTTGTGCTGAGCAGGGCTGGCAGTTTGCCTGCGTGTACAAAAATATGGTTATCTTTTATAACGAAGAGGAAGACCCCGTGCCGTTTGAAACCGACCCCGAGGTTGAACTCGCCTCAATACATAAGTCAATGATGAAGCGTTGTCTGACAACGTGTATTGTTGCTTTTGTTATATCAGTTGCTATTATTTTGATTTTGTTATTAACTGATATTTCATCAAAGGTTACAGCTATTGGTTTAGCGGTTTTGCTGATAGCTCCATTAGGTAATGTTGCCGAGTTTTTGTCTTATCTTCGCTGGCGAAAAAAAGCGCTTGCAGCTGCCGCAACGGGAAAATTCAGCAGAAGCGATACAGTAGATGTGCTTGTAGTCGCTGTATCAATTGCGGTAGTTATTGCGGCTGTTGTATTTGTCGGCGTAAAATCGTTTATGAATAACGCCTGGGCGACTGTTTTGTATTTTTCTGTGTTTGGCGTCTATTTTATATTTCTACATTTTATCGAAAAACTCGAAAAGCGTTATAACAACGGTTGGAAAAAGAAGATTATAAGTTTTGTTCGATTTTTGGGTTACTTTGCCTTGTTGGATTGCGTAAATTATATTTCCAATATGTTTTAAATAAAAGGAGGGTTGATATATGCGTGAATACAAAAAATTCTTTAACCGTTTTGCGCCGTATGACAAAACGGGCATCTGCAAATACCTTGAACGCAAAGCGGCGGACGGTTGGCTGCTTGTTGATATGAGCTCGATTATGTGGGAGTATAAGCGCATTGAGCCTCAGAAACTGAAATTCAACATTTCTTATGTAAATAAATCTTCGGCGTACGATTACGGGCTTACCGAAAACCAAGTGAGCTTTGTTGAATACTGTGAACATTCGGGCTGGAAATTCGCCGCTTCATTTGACCATACCTTCGTATTTTATACCGATAACGAAAACACTGTGCCGATAGAAACCGATACGGTTGTAGAGGTTGAAAACATTCATTACATAATGAAGCGCAAACTGCTTGTTCCGTATCTGCTATTGACGGTTTCGCCGATTATAAATTTGTCCACAAGGCTGTTTGATTTTTTCGATGATACGGTTGCTCAGTTGCTCTCAAATACAGTCTTTTTAATTATTCCTCTGCTTTTTATTCCTCTGTTTTTTCTTTCGGAAATGTTTGAATATATCGTTTGGTATATCAGGGCGAAAAAACTCGCAAGCCTTGGCGGCGGATTTTTGTCAACAAAAAATTTCAGCAATATAAAAGCGATTGCGGTTTTGCTGATAACGCTGATTAGTTTCTTGTTGTATAGTATTTCAGTGGGGGATTCATCCGGAATGACGGCGGTGCTTTGCGGAATTTTGGTTGTCGTTGCCGTCTTATTGTTCACACGCGGGACAACGGCCTTGCTGAAAAAGCTGAATGTTCCTAAAACAGTCAACCGTGTTGTTTCTGTTGCAGTTTGTTTAGCGGTAAGCGTTGCGTGCTTACATTTGTCTGTAAATACGGTTATGAAAATCCCCCGTGACAGCGTAGAGGATATTTATAATAATATTCAGTACAAGACTGAGGCGGAATTCAGCGAAGCCGCACCGCTTGAAATAGCTGATTTTATTAAAGAAACCAACGGAACAAAAGCATGGATTGAAAATCAAAAGGCTGTATGTGCAGAAAAATTCCGTGCCGTACAGTATGCAAAGAATCCTGCTACCGAGGAAGAGTATAACCTTACCTATACTGTGTTTGAAATCAAAATTCCATTCCTCCGAAGGGTTTGTATAAACAACCTGTTTGACCAATACAGTGCACTCGGAAATTTTCTTGATATTGAAAGTTATCCGGGTAAAGTATTGCTGGACAGAATTTCTCACCGTAAAATAGTGGCAGATGTGTGGTCAGCAGACGAAGCGTACGTACTTTGCGTTGACGGTGAATCCATGAACAGATACCTGCTTTGCTACGGCAATAAAATTGTTGAGTTCATCCCATCGTGGAAGCTCACCGCAGAGCAGGTTGCGGTTGTAGCGGAAACGTTCGGGAAATAAAACTTTTAATGAATAATTTTAATGGGTGAGGGCGAAGTCCTCCCACAATTTTACACTTTGCATTCAACAAACGCCGGCATCTTTCGATGTCGGCGTTTTAAAATTATATCTTACTTGTAAAGCGGGCCGTAGGTTTCGCAGGCTCTGAAGTCTGCACCCTCGAGGTCCTTTGTGCCGAATGCACCCCAGCAAGCAGGACGGAAGATTTTCTCTTCGGGAACGTTGTGGAGAGCAACGGGAATACGGAGCATGGAGCAGAGTGTGATGATATCTGCACCGATGTGACCGTAGGAGATAGCGCCGTGGTTAGCGCCCCAGTTGTTCATAAGGTCGTATGCGGACTTGAACGGGCCTTCGCCGTTGCAGCGGGGAGCAAACCATGTGCAGGGCCATGTGTAGTCTGTTCTCTTCCAGATTGTGTCGGAAACGTCATCGGGAAGTGCAACTGTCCAGCCTTCTGCAATCTGTACTACGGGGCCGAGACCCTTGACAAGGTTGAGACGAATCATTGTTGCGGGCATTTCGCTCTTTGTAAGGAAGCGTGAGGAGTAACCTGCGCCGCGGAAGTAGCCGTTGTCAGCAGGGCACCACTCTGTAGCCTTGTTGCAAGCGTCTGCATCAGCCTGAGTCATCTCGTACCAGGGCTTGATTACTGCGTTGCCGTTTTCGTCCTTAACCTCGCCGCAAGCGTCAAGACAACAAGCACCGGAGTTGATAAGGTGAATGAAGCCGTCTGCATCCTTTGCGTGGCCTTCAAGGTCGTAGTCTGTTACACGCTTAACAGCGTCTGTTGACCAGTAGGTACGAACGTCAGCAAACATCTGAGCTCTGTTTGTAAGTAATTTCATAAACAGCATTGAAATGCCGTTGAGAACGTCGTTTTCTGTTGCGAGGATGTAGGGCTCTCTGATACCTTCCCAGTGGTAGGAGGTGTTGAGAAGTGCCTCTGCAAAGTCAGCGTTGGGGTAGAAGTCAGTCCACTGTCTCTGACCCTGGAAGCCGGCTGCGATAGCGTTGTGACCGACCATTTCTTCCTCACAGCCCTCGGGGAGCTTATCGTTGCCGTTCATAAGGTCCTTGATGATAACCATCATCTTGACAACGAATTCCCAGTCCTTTTCCTTCTGCTCGTCGCTCTTGCGTACGAACTCGGGGTTCTTGTCGAAGCCTTCCTTGCAGTTTTCCTTTGTCCACTTGAGAGCCTTCTGGAATTCTTCCTCGTTGTAGATGTTTTCAGTCATTCTTCTGATGATTTCTACCTCGTCAACGGACTCAACACGAAGACCAAGGTACTCTTCAAGGAAGTTGGGGTCGATTGAAGAACCTGCAATACCCATACAGATTGAACCGATCTGGAGATAAGATTTACCCTTCATTGTTGCAACTGCAACTGCGCTGCGTGCAAAGCGGAGAAGCTTTTCTTCAACGTCTGCGGGAATGTTCTCGGACTCGTCAGCCTCCTGAACGTCGTGACCGTAGATGCCGAATGCAGGAAGACCCTTCTGTGCGTGTGCAGCAAGAACGGATGCAAGATAAACAGCGCCGGGACGCTCAGTAGCGTTAAAGCCCCATACGCCCTTGATTGTTGTGGGGTCCATATCCATTGTTTCGGAGCCGTAGCACCAGCAGGGAGTAACGGAAAGGGTAATCATAACGCCTTCCTTCTTGAACTTCTCTGCGCAGGCTGCTGCTTCTGCAACTCTACCGATTGTTGTGTCAGCGATAACAACCTTTACGGGCTCGCCGTTGGAGTACTTGAGGTTTTCTTCAAAGAGCTTCTTTGCAGCCTTTGCCATACCCATAGTCTGGTCTTCAAGACCTTCTCTTACCTTAAGAGGACCTCTTCTGCCGTCGATAATGGGACGGATACCAATGACGGGATATTCACCGATCAGTTGATTTTTTCTCATAACTTTTCTCCTTTGTTCAACTCTGTGTGGTTTGTTGACCGTAAAAAGGCAATAAGGGAGAAGCCTTTTGGCAAAAGCTCCTCC
>JAZOMP010000071.1:0-3036 GCA_045654045.1 Acutalibacteraceae bacterium | reverse complement strand
GCTTCAGCGGTCAGGAAATACTGAAGATGACACCCTACGTTGTAACAATCCTCGTCCTCATCATTATCTCTATGAGACAGAAGCGTGAGAATCAGCCCCCTGCAAGCCTCGGTTTATCATATTTCAGAGAAGAAAGATAAGAAAGGATGGCAGCTATGGCAAAGTATATCCTTGCCCTTGACCAGGGCACAACATCCTCCCGTGCAATAGCCTTTGATAAAAAGGGTTCAATTGCCGCAAGCGCACAGAACGAATTTGCACAGATTTATCCGCAGGCAGGCTGGGTAGAGCATGACCCTATGGAAATACTCTACAGCCAGTTTCACTCGATAACCTCCCTTTTTGCAAAGGGTACTGTAAAGCCGGATGAAATTGCCGCAATCGGTATAACAAACCAGCGTGAAACAACCATTCTCTGGGACAAAACAACGGGTAAGCCCGTTTACAACGCTATAGTCTGGCAGTGCCGCCGTACGGCTGATTACTGTGAAAAGCTCAAGGCGGAAGGTCTGGACGGATACATCAAGGACCATACGGGTCTGTTGATAGATGCCTACTTTTCGGGCACGAAAATAAAGTGGATTCTGGATAACGTTCCTGCCGCAAAACAGCTGGCAGACGAGGGAAAGCTCCTTTTCGGTACGGTTGAAACCTGGCTTATCTGGAATCTTACCGGCGGCAAGGTACACGTTACGGATTATTCCAATGCCTGCCGTACAATGCTTTTCGACGTTGATAAGCTGTGTTGGGACGAATATCTCTGCGAGAAGCTCGGAATACCGATGTCTATTCTTCCTGAGACTGTTCCCTCAAGCAAGCACTACGGCGACGTTGCGCCGGGTATCCTCGGTCTGGAGGCTCTTGCGGGTGTTCCCATCTGCGGTGCTATCGGTGACCAGCCTGCAGCACTTTTCGGTCAGGGCTGCTTCAAGCCGGGTCAGGCAAAGAATACCTACGGCACGGGCTGCTTCCTTCTTATGAATACGGGCGAAAAGCGTGTTCATTCCAACAGTAACCTGCTTTCGGGCGTTGCGTGGGGTATAGGCGACAAGGTTGAGTATGCCCTTGAAGGCTCTGCCTTCAACGCAGGCTCGGTTATCAAGTGGCTTCGTGATGAGCTTCATATGGTTGATACCGCACGCCGTTGCGACGAGCTGGCGGAAACTGTTGAAGACGCAAACGGAATCTACCTCGTGCCTGCTTTTACGGGTCTTGGTGCACCGTACTGGGATATGTACGCAAGAGGTTGTATAGTCGGTCTGACAAGAGGTGTCAACAGAGCACATTTCTGCCGTGCCGTGCTTGAAAGCATCACGTATCAGATGACAGATCTTCTTGAAGCAATGACTACCGATTCGGGCATTGAGCTGAGCGAACTGCGTGTTGACGGCGGTGCATCAGTCAGCAATATTATGATGCAGATTCAGGCTGACCTTATAAGAACAAAGGTCAACCGCCCGAAGACCGTCGAAACAACGGCACTTGGTGCCGCTTATCTGGCAGGTCTTTGTGTCGGCTACTGGGAGGATATGGCAGATATCGAAAACAACCGTGAGGTTGATACGGAATTTGAGCCTAAAATGGATAAGGCACAGCGTGACAAGCTCTATAAGGGCTGGAAGCGTGCTGTTGAAAGAGCAAAAAGCTGGGAAACTCCCGACGAAGAATAAAATCAAATTATTAAGGAATATAAAATGGATTACGCAAAGGAATCATTACGCCTTCACTACGAGTGGAAGGGTAAGGTAGAGGTTACCGCACGCGCAAAGGTACAGGACAGGGAAGCCCTTTCCCTTGCCTATACACCGGGTGTTGCTCAGCCCTGCCTTGAAATTCAGAAGGATATAAACAAAAGCTATGAGCTTACGCGCCGCTGGAATACCGTAGCCGTTATTACGGACGGTACAGCCGTACTCGGTCTCGGCGATATCGGCCCCGAGGCAGGTATGCCCGTTATGGAGGGCAAGTGTGTTCTCTTCAAGGAATTCGGCGACGTGGACGCAATTCCGCTTTGCATCCGTTCAAAGGACGTTGACGAAATCGTAAAAACGGTTTCTCTGCTTGCAGGCAGCTTCGACGGTGTCAACCTTGAGGATATAGGCGCACCCCGTTGCTTTGAAATTGAACGCAGGCTCAAGGAAATCTGCGATATCCCGATTTTCCACGACGACCAGCACGGCACAGCCGTTGTCTGCTCCGCGGCGCTTATCAATGCGCTCAAGATTGTCGGCAAGGAAATAAAGGACGTTACAGTTGTATTCAACGGTGCAGGTGCCGCAGGTATTGCAATTTCAAAGCTCTTCAAGTGGATGGGTGTAAAGAATATCATTATGTGTGACAAGAAGGGTATCGTTGCCACGAAGGACGATATCGACGAGGCAAGACACGGTATCCTTGAATACACAAACAACGAAAAAATCAGCGGTACACTTGCCGATGCGCTCAGGGGCGCAGATGTTTTCGTCGGCGTTTCCGCACCCAACGTTGTAACCCCCGATATGATTAAGGCAATGGCGGATAAGCCCGTTGTTATGGCTATGGCTAACCCCACGCCCGAAATTATGCCCGACCTTGCCCGTGAGGCAGGTGCGGCAGTTGTCTGCACAGGCAGAAGCGATTTCCCGAATCAGGTAAACAACGTCCTTGCTTTCCCGGGTATCTTCCGCGGTGCTCTTGACGTGCGCGCAAGCGACATCAACGAGGAAATGAAGGTTGCCGCCGCAAACGCTCTGGCAAGCCTTATTTCCGACGAGGAGCTTTCCGCAGATTATATTCTGCCTAAGGCATTTGACCCGAGAGTAAAGGATGCCGTTGCCGCCGCAGTAGCAGACGCCGCCCGTAAATCGGGAGTAGCGAGAATATAATTCAGAATAAAAAATAAAAAAGACACCTTCATTCGCCGCCGAGTCGCAAGGAAGTATTTGTTTCTCGAGTAAAATTCCCCGTATCTTTGACAAAAGCCTCGCAAGGCGACAGCCTTGCTGCGTTTTTGGCTTCGATACAAGAAATTTTATACTCTTACGAAACTGCGAAGCA
>JAZOMP010000070.1:0-42922 GCA_045654045.1 Acutalibacteraceae bacterium | reverse complement strand
ATGGCTGACCTCGGCGTCAGCTCCTACCAGCTCGACGAAGCGGAAAGAGGTTTTTCGTTTCACCGCGATGCACCGCTCGATATGCGTATGAGCAAAAGCGGTACGAGTGCGGCAGATCTTGTAAACACGCTTTCCGAAAATGAGCTTAAAAACATTCTCTACACCTTCGGCGAAGAAAAATTTGCCCCCCGTATTGCCCAGGCGATAGTCAGGGAGAGGGCGAAGGGCAGAATTGAAACCACCCTTCAGCTTGCCGAAATAATCAAGAGTGCGTATCCGGCGGCCGCAAGGCGTGACGGACATCCCGCTAAAAAAAGTTTTATGGCTCTGCGCATCGAGGTCAACGGCGAACTCACTAATCTTGACCGCGCAGCTCACGATATGTTCCATTCGCTTAACAGAGGCGGCAGGTTGGCAATCATCACTTTCCATTCGCTTGAGGATAAAATTATCAAAAATGCCTTTTCTGACTTCACTGTTGGTTGCACCTGCCCGCCTGAGTTCCCCGTGTGTGTCTGCGGCAAAACACCGCTCGGCAGAACACACAAGCCCAAAACGGCGACAAAACAGGAACTTGAGGAAAATTCCAGAAGCCGCAGCGCAAAGCTGCGCACCATCGAAAAACTTTAATCAGATTTACAAACGGAGGACAAAGCTTTGGCTTATATGAACGAAAACATCGCTTACGATCTTGACAGATTCTCTTCCGCAGCCCCTAAAAAAGAAAAGACCGTACAGCAGCCGGCAGCCCGTCCGACGCTTGTCAAGCCTCAGCGCAAGACAGAGCAGGAGCTCAAGGCTGAAAGACGCTTCAATCTTGTGAAGATTGCGAAGTTCGCTGTTGTTGCTGCTGTCTGTTTTGCTTTTATCGCTTCCAATATCAACTACAGAGTTCAGATTAACGAGCTCAACGGTGCGATTGTAAGCCTTGACAAGGAGCTCAGCGAAAAAAGAAGTGAAAACACACGCCTTAATATGGCTCTCAATTCAAAGATATCTCTTGAGAACGTTCAGGACTATGCGGAGAATGTACTCGGTATGGTTAAGAGGGAGCGTTACCAGATAATCTATTTCGACCTTGAAACAGGCAACGAAATTATCCCTGCACAGTAATGATATATTAAGGTATAAAATAGTAATATTAATAATATATAGTTACAGACGGGAGTTAGATTTTCTTAACTCTCGTCGTTTTCGCCTAAAACAGGGCACTGAAAAAGGAAAGGAGACTGTCGGTATGGCTTCAAAACCGTCGAAACTTATGATTAAAAGAGCGGGTATACTTCTTGCTCTCGTGCTTGTTCTCGGCTTTGGAACGGGTATGGTACGCCTTGCAAAGCTCCAGCTTATTGACGGCGAGGAGTACAGACAGAAGGCGGAGCTTCAGCAGCTCGGCGACAGCTCCGTTCAGGCGCTTCGCGGCACTATTTACGACTGCAACGGCAGAATCCTTGCTCAGAGTGCTACAGCGTGGAAGGTGTTCATTGACCCGTCCAATATTAAAGTAAATGAAAAAGACAAGACGGAAAACGAAATTAAGGTTGAGCTTGAAGCAAAAAGACGTCTTGTTTCAAACGGTCTTGCCGAAATTCTCGGCGTAGAGGCTGAAAGCATTTACGAAAAATCGCTCAAATCCACAAGCGGCTATCAGAAAATCAAGGGTGAGGTAGAGCTTGAATCCAAAAACCGTGTCAGCGAGTTTATTTCCGAAAACGAGCTTTACGATTGTATAGGCATCGAGCCTGACACCAAGCGTTACTACCCCTACAATTCTCTTGCTTCAACAATTATCGGCTTTACGGGTACGGATGATGTAGGTATCGAAGGCCTTGAATACAAGTATGACAATGTTCTTACGGGTATTCCCGGCAGGGTTATCACAGCCAAGAACGGTACGCTCGGCAGTATGCCTATCGAATACACCGCAAGCTACGCCGCACAGCAGGGCACAAGCCTTGTTCTCACAATTGATGAAACAATACAGAGCCTGCTTGAAGCAGAGCTTGAAAAAGCATATGAGAGCGCTCAGGCGAACGCTGCTTACGGTCTTGTTATGGACGTTGAAACGGGCGCAATTCTGGCTATGTCCAACCAGCCCGACTATGACCTCAACCAGCCTTATACAATTTTAAGCGAAACAGTCAATACCGAAATAGCGGCTATTGAAGACCCGGCCGCAAAGAACGAGGCTGTTTCAATTGCCCGTCAGGCACAGTGGAGAAACAGAACAATAAGTGATACATATGAACCCGGCTCGGTTTTCAAGGTTATCACTCTTGCCGCTGCTCTTGAAGAGGGTGTTGCGAACAGGGATATGTCCTACACCTGCGTCGGCGGTATTCAGGTTGCCAACAACTACATCAAGTGCCACAAGCACGAGGGCCACGGCAGGCAGAATCTTCAGATGGCTCTTATGAATTCCTGTAACCCGTTCTTTATCACCGTCGGTCAGAAGCTCGGTGTTGAAAAGTTCTGTGAATACTTTGAAGCTTTCGGCTTTACTGAAACCACAGGCATTGACCTTTCGGGTGAGGCTGTGCCCAAGGCAGGTGTAACCTACCACACGCAGGAAAAAATGGGTATATCACAGCTTTCGAGCTGTTCCTTCGGTCAGACCTTCCAGGTCAGCCCCATGCAGATGATTACTGCAATTGCTGCAATTGCAAACGGCGGCAAGCTGATGAAGCCTTACATAGTTGCAAAACAGCTTGACGGTGAGGGCAACGTAATAAAGGAAACACAGCCCACTGTCAAACGTCAGGTTGTTTCTGAATCTACAGCACGAACCGTTCTTGATATGATGGAAGCAGTTGTCAGCGCAGGTACCGGTAAGAACGCCTACGTTGCAGGTTTCCACGTAGCAGGTAAGACAGGTACTTCACAGAAAATCGGTGCGGCGAATAACCAGTACGTTGCTTCCTTCTCCTGTGTTGCACCGGGCGACGACCCCAAGGTAGCAATTCTTATTACAATCGACGAGCCCGTCGGCCAGATTAACGGAGGTCAGATTGCAGCTCCCGTTGCGGCGGCTCTTGTAGAAGAGGTTATGACATACTTAAGCGTTGAACCCGAATATACCGAAGAAGAGCAGACACTTATCGATGTTGCCGCTCCTGCACTTACCGGCAGAACGGTTGAAGATGCAAAGCAGATTGCAGATGACCAGAATCTTAAAGTAAGAGTTATCGGTAACGGCGACAACGTTATCAAGCAGATTCCCGCCTTCGGTCAGACTATGCCGAGAAACGGTGTGGTAATACTCTATACCGATGACAGGGCAGAGGAAATGGCTACCGTGCCCGAATTTGCAGGTATGAGCCTTTCAATGGCAAGGCGAAGCGCCAACGATTTAGGTCTTAATATCAAAATTTCGGGTAACGCTTTCTCCGGCTCCGACATTTTAGCCTACAGTCAGGATACACCGAAGGATACCAAGGTGCCTTACGGTTCGGTGGTAACGGTTTACTTCAAATCGTATTCCGGTGTTTCGGACTCCATATACGGATAATTTTTACAATTATTTAAAAGAGGAAAAAGTAAATGAAATTATTTCAGCTTCTGGAGGGTGCAGGCTACGGCTTCGGCGGCATAAAAGATGCCGAGGTAACGCTTGTCACCGAGGATTCACGAAAGGTTTGTGAGGGCAGTGTATTTGTCTGCGTAAAGGGTGCTCGCTTTGACGGACACGACGCGGCACACGATGCCGTCAGAAACGGTGCTGTGCTCATTGTTGCACAGCACGATACAGGCTGTGAAAACCAGTTAATAGTTGAAGACACAAGAGAAGCGTTTTCGCTTCTCTCTGCGTCGTTTTTCTCCAATCCTGCCCGTAAGCTCCGTCTTGTCGGTGTAACGGGCACGAACGGCAAAACAACGACCTGTTTCCTGCTTAAAGCCATTTTTGAAAGCTTAGGCCATAAGACGGGTCTTGTAGGTACGGTTAAGAATATGGTAGGTGATAAGGAGTATCCTGCCCACCTCACCACTCCTGACCCGTTTGAACTCAATTCACTTTTTGCCGAAATGGTTGAAGCAGGCTGTGAATTCTGCGTTATGGAGGTTTCCTCACAGGCGCTTGCACAGCAGCGAGTTGCCGGTCTGCGCTACGAAAGCGCAATTTTCACTAATCTTACGCAGGACCATCTTGACTATCACGGCAATTTTGAAAACTACATTGCCGCAAAGCACAAGCTTTTTGAAATGTGTGATACCGCCGTTATCAACCGTGACGACGAGGCACACTCCGCTATGGTAGAGGGTACAGCTTGCCGCAAGGTAACGTATTCCGTTATGAGCGACAAGGCGGATTATACGGCAAAGAATGCCGAATACAAGACAAGCGGTGTTTCCTATATTCTTGTCGGCTTCGGCAGACTTGAACGCATTAAGATGCGAATTCCCGGCGGCTTTACGGTTTATAATTCTATGGGAGCTGCTGTCTGTGCCGTTGAACTCGGTCTGCCTATGGATGAGGTGGCGAAAGCACTCGGCGAAGCGGTTGGTGTACCCGGCAGAATTGAGGTTGTTCCCACAGATACGGACTTTACCGTTATAATCGACTATGCCCATTCACCCGACGGACTTCAGAATATTCTTGCCGCACTTCGTAAAATTGCCGAAGCAAGAGTTATAACCGTTTTCGGCTGTGGCGGTGACAGGGACAAAACAAAGCGTCCGCAGATGGGTAAAATTGCCGCTGATATGTCCGACTTTGTAGTTATCACTTCCGATAACCCCCGTACCGAAGACCCGCAGACAATAGTCAACGAGATTGCTGAAGGTACAAAGGGCGCAAAGATTCCCGTTGTAACAATTACGGACAGAACTGAGGCTATAGAGTTTGCGCTCAACGAGGCAAACGAAAACGATATCGTTCTTCTTGCAGGTAAGGGACACGAAACCTATCAGATTATCGGTACTGAAAAACGTCATTACGACGAACGTGAGGTCGTTCGCGACCTGCTCAATAAATAAATCCGGAGGTTCGGTGAATGATACCGCTCAGACTTAAAGAAATAGTCGCCGCATTGGGCACTTCCTGCCGTGAGGACGCGGAGATATTAAGTATATGTACTGACTCGCGTAAAATCACAAAGGGCTGTCTTTTTATCGCCCTTGTCGGTGAACGCTTCGACGGTCATAGCTTTGTTGCCTCTGCTTTTGAGCAGGGCGCCGTTGCGGCTGTGTGTTCAAAGCCTGTCGAAGTAAATGGTGAAGTGTTGTTGGTAGAAGATACCGGCAAGGCATTTATGCAGCTTGCCGCTTACTACCGTTCGCTTTTCTCAATTCCTGTTGCGGGTATTACGGGTAGCGTAGGCAAGACAACAACAAAGGAAATGGTTTATGCTGTTCTGTCCGAAAAATATAATACGTTGAAGAATGAGGGTAACCTCAACAATGAAATCGGTCTGCCGACAACGGTGTTCCGTATGAATGCGGATTATGAGGCGGCAATACTTGAAATGGGTATGAGTGCCTTCGGCGAAATCTCCCGCCTTTCTCAGGTCGCTCAGCCGAGTATAGGCGTAATCAGCAAAATCGGTGTTTCCCATATTGAACACCTCGGCTCAAGAGAGGGCATACTCAAGGCAAAACTTGAAATTCTTGACGGTCTCAAGCCCGGTGCGCCGCTTGTTGTAAACGGCGATGACGATTTGCTTTCAACTGTTGAGCTTGCTGACCGCAAGGTTATAAAATTCGGTATAGAAAACCCCGATTGCGACTATATCGCAAAGGATATTGAGCAGGGTGAAAAGGAAACGACCTTTACAGTGGTTTCCGGTGGCAAGGTTCAGACTGTTACAATACCCACGGTCGGTATTCACAACGTTTACAATGCGCTTTCCGCCTTTGCTGTCGGTATTTATCTAGGCGTAAGTCCCGAAAAGGCGGCGGAAGGCCTTTCCAAATACGTAACCTCGGGTATGCGCCAGCGCGTAAGTGATTTTAACGGCATTACCGTTGTTGAGGATTGCTACAACGCAAGCCCCGATTCAATGCGTGCGGCAATTGAAGTGCTTAAAGGCTTCAATGCAAAAACAAAGGTGCTCGTTTTCGGTGATATGCTCGAGCTTGGCGAAATTTCAGCTTCTGCACATAAGGAAATAGGCGTACTTGTCGCCCAAAAGGGTATCGACCGCCTTTACACCTACGGCGAAACGGCTGCTCTTGCTGCAGAAAGTGCAAGGGAAAACGGCATAGCTTTCGCAAAGAGCTTTGACGATAAAAACGCTCTTGCAGAAGAACTCAAAAGAGAACTTACTGCAGGAGATGCGGTGCTTTTCAAGGCAAGCAGGGGAATGAAATTAGAGGAAGTAATAACAGCTTTTAAAGAATAAGTTACTTTCGGAGGCTTTCGCTTTATGAATACATTTTTTGCTCTGGGTCTCGGTGCAGTTTTAGGCTTCGGAATTACCGCCTTGCTCGGATTTATTATGATTCCGTGGCTTCGCAGGCTCAAATTCGGGCAGACTATTCTTGAAATAGGTCCTGCGTGGCACAAAAACAAGCAGGGCACACCCACAATGGGCGGTCTGATTTTTATTGCCGGCACACTACTCTCGCTTCTTGTTGTGCTTGTTTCGGACAGGATTATGGGTGGTGATATTGTTCAGGGCGAAAATCTTGTCCGCTCGTCAATGTATACAAAGCTCTTTGCGGGTATCTTTATGTCGCTGACACTCGGTCTTATCGGCTTTGTGGATGATTACATCAAGGTTGTCAAAAAGCGCAACCTCGGTCTTACAGTCAGGCAGAAAACTCTCATGCAGCTTCTTGCAATAATTGCCTACCTTGGCAGTCTGAAGCTTGCAGGGTGTTCGTATATGTACATTCCGTTCTACGGTGCAACGGGTGACCTCGGAATATTCTTTTTCCTTTTTGGTATCTGTCTGATTTACGGAGCAACCAATGCCGTCAACTTTACCGACGGAATTGACGGGCTTTGTTCTTCCGTTACTCTCACCTCTGCCGCCGCAATGATTGTAATTGCTTTTATGCGCAACAATCTCGGTGCAGGTCTGCTTGCTGCCTGCCTTGCGGGTGCCTGTGCAGGCTTCCTTGTGTGGAACTGGAACCCTGCAAAGGTATTTATGGGTGACACGGGCTCAATGTTCCTCGGTGGAATGGTAGTTGCTCTTGCTTATGCGGTGGACTGTCCGCTGATTCTTCTGCCCGTCGGCATAATTTACTTTATCGAAGGCCTTTCCGATGTCCTTCAGATAGGCTATTTCAAGCTCACCCACGGCAAACGCATTTTCAAAATGGCGCCCATTCACCACCATTTTGAAATGAGTGGCTGGGGCGAAAAGAAAATCGTTCTTGTTTTCTCAATTGTGAACATTATCGGCTGTGCCATAGGCGCGGCAATTATATATTATGGCTGATCTGGGGGGATTGCTTTGGAAAAGAAAAGCAGTGTTTTCGCACGCTTTGAAAAATATTTTGCAAAGGGTAACTTTGACGTAACCTTTCTGCTGATAGTCCTTGCGTTGCTGATTACGGGTCTTGTTATGCTTTTTTCGGCAGGCTACTCCTATGCCTATTATAAGTACGACAACAGCCTTCATTTCATCGTGCGTCAAGGCATATTTGCCGCAATCGGTGTTACGGCTATGCTGTTTATCTCGAAGGTAAATTATAAATATTTCCGTATTCTGGCTCTTTTAGGTATGGGAGCTTCGCTGTTTCTGCTGCTGATAGTCTTTGTTCTTCCGCAGTGGAAGCCGGGCTTTTACCGTTGGATTGCCATAGGCAGCTTTACCTTTCAGCCCTCGGAAATAGCAAAAATTGCAATAGTGCTTTTCTACGCCTGGGCATGTGAAAAATGGGAAAAAGAAATTAAAAAGGATTGGAAGTTTGCTCTTTACTTCGGTGCTGTGGCAATTGTGTTTGCCGGTCTTGTTGCCCTTGAAAATCACCTTTCGGGTGCTATTCTTATGGCGGCAATTTCCGTTGCAATGCTCTACCTCGGCGGTTTTAATAAGTGGTGGTTTGTTGCAGGTGTGGGTCTGGTTATAGCTCTTATTGTATTCTTTGTTGCCAACCCTGATTTGCTTAAAGAATATGCGGGCGAAAGAATTGTCGCCTGGCTTGATAAGGATTACGACCCGCGCGGTGCACGCTGGCAGACAAATCAGTCTCTCAACGCTATAGGCTCGGGCGGCTTCCTCGGACAGGGTCTGGGCGAATCCAAGCAGAAGCACCTCTACGTTTCCGAGCCGCAGAATGACTTTATCTTCGCCATCGTTTGTGAGGAGCTGGGATTTGTAGGCGCAACGGCAATTATCGTGCTCTTTGCCCTTCTTGTGTGGAGAGGCTTTGTTATTGCAATGAACTGCCGCAGTAAATTCGGCTCACTTCTTTCAATGGGTATAGTTTTCCAGGTTGGTATCCAGACTATTCTCAATATCCTCGTTGTTACCGATACCATTCCCAACACGGGTATTTCGCTTCCGTTTTTCAGCTACGGCGGTACGTCGCTGGTTATGCTGCTTGCGGAAATGGGTATGGTGCTTTCGGTTTCGCGAGCCTCAAATTTGCGAAAATAAACTTTAAGGTGATGGTATAAATGCTCAACGGAAAGAAAATCATCTTCGCCGCAGGCGGTACGGGCGGCCACATCAACCCTGCACTTGCCGTAGCGGGTGAGGTAAGAAGACGGTATCCCGATGCGAAAATTCTCTTCATCGGTACTGCGGAGAAAATGGAGGCAAGACTTGTTCCTGCCGCAGGCTATGATTTCAAGACAATTCAGATAAGCGGCTTCAACCGTGTGCTCAACCTCAACGGTATAAAGCAGAACATAAAAACTCTTTCGCATCTTCTTAAATCCTCCTCGCAGGCAAAGAAGATTATCAAGGAGTTTGCACCCGATGTCGTAATCGGCTTCGGCGGCTACGTAAGCGGCCCCGTTGTACGTGCGGCGGCAAAGCTCGGTATTCCTACGGCTATTCACGAGCAGAATGCTTTCCCGGGTGTTACCAACAAAACGCTTGCAAAAATGGTCGATGCGGTAATGCTTACGGCAGAGCAGGCGGCACAGTATATGCAGCCCAAGAATCCTGTTATCGTTACGGGTCTGCCCGTAAGAGGCGAGCTTCTCGAGGCGGACAGAGATATCAGCAGGGCTGAGCTTGGACTTGACGAAAAACCGCTTATTCTTTCAATGGGTGGCTCGCTCGGTGCAAAGGCAATCAACGAAGCTATGCTTGAGGTTATTTCAAACCGCTGGCAGGCGAATAACTGCACCTTTATGCACGCTACCGGAAAGGACTGTAAGGATTTCCCCGAGCGTCTTGCTGAAAGGAAAGTTGACCTTAATGCGAAAAATATCATCGTAAGAGATTACATAAACGATATGCACCGCTGTCTTGCGGCGGCTGACCTTGTTATCTGCCGTGCAGGTGCCAGCTCACTCAGCGAATTTCAGGCGCTTGGCAAGCCCTCAATTCTTATACCTTATCCCTTTGCAACGGAAAACCACCAGTTCCACAACGCAAAGGCGCTTGCGGATAAGGGGGCTGCTATCGTTATCGAGGAAAAGGACCTCACGAGTGCAAAGCTGATGCAGCAGATTGATACACTGCTTGAAAGCCCGGGTAAGCTTGATGCAATGGGCAGGGCGGCAAAATCAATGGCTGTCACAGATGCTCAGGCAAGAATAGTCGAGGTGCTCGGCAAAATAGCAAAGTAACCGCTTTTCCGCTCTTTGCATACAATGTGTTATGCGAAAGGGTGGGGAAATATGGCTTGCTACATCATTGAGGGCGGTAACAGATTAAACGGAGAAATCACGGTGCAGGGCTCTAAAAACGGCTCGCTGCCCCTGCTTTCAGCCTGTGTTCTTGTTCGGGATGAAACTGTGCTAAATAACTGTCCCCGCCTTACCGATGTTGATGCGGCGGTGAATATTCTTACATATCTCGGCTGTCAGGCAAAGCGTTGCGGTGACAGCGTGATTATAAAAAGTACAAATGCCTGTCGGTGCGATATTCCCGATTCGCTTATGCAGGAAATGCGTTCCTCCGTAGTGTTTCTCGGTGCATTGCTCGGCAGATTCGGCAGGGCAGAGCTTTCCTCACCCGGCGGCTGTGAAATAGGCCTTCGTCCGATAAATCTTCACCTTGAAGCGATGCGGGTGCTTGGTACGAAAATCACCGAAGAGGGCGGCAGACTTATCTGCTCGTGTCCCGACGGACTTCGGGGCGCAAGAATTACGCTTTCATTCCCGAGCGTTGGTGCAACGGAAAACGTTCTGCTTGCGGCTTGTACCGCAAAGGGCGAAACCGTGCTTATCAATGCGGCAAGAGAGCCTGAAATAAAAGAACTTGCCGATTTTCTTAATGCCTGCGGTGCGAAAATAAAAGGCGCAGGTGAGAGTATAATAACCATTGAGGGAGTGAAAGCTCTCCGCGGTGTTGAGCATACCGTTTCCCGTGACAGAATAGCTGCGTGCACTTTTATGGCGGCGGCTTCGGTTACAAAGGGCGATGTACTGCTGAGCGGTATGACACAGGATATGCTTATGCCTGTGCTTGAGCCGTTTGAAAAAACAGGTTGTAAAATAACGCAGGACACAAGAGGCTTGCGTATTAAAGCACCGGAAAGGCTTTCGGGCTTTTCTTCGGTCAGGACTATGCCTTACCCCGGTTTCCCGACTGATTCGCAGGCGGATTTCGGCGTTATGGCAAGCGTTGCCCGCGGTACGGGTGTGATTATCGAAAATATCTTTGAAAACAGGTTTAAATATACTGCTGAGCTGACAAGAATGGGTGCAGATATACGCACGGAAGGCAGGGTAGCTGTCATACAAGGAGTGAAATTCCTTCATGGCGCACGGGTTTTCTCGCCTGATTTGCGCGGAGGAAGCGCACTCGTGGTTGCGGGTCTGTGTGCTGAGGGCGTAACAAGGGTCGAAGGCATACACTACGTTGACAGAGGGTATGAGAATTTTGAAGGTCAGCTTACGGCACTGGGTGCAAAAATTATCAGGGGAGAATGAAAATGTCGGAAAAGGAGAATAAGTTCATACTGGGCGACAACAGCGACGGCTACAGGCGCAGTGCAGACAGCACACAGCCTTTTGAACTGCCGCCGCAGCGCCCTGCTGAGAGAAAGCCTCAGCCGGGACCCAAGCCTGTCAGACCGTCGGCAAGACCGTCTGCGGCACAGCCTGTGCGCAAAAAGCCGCAGGCATCGGCTTCACCGCGCCGTAAAACCGGACAGGCCCCGCATAAAGGACAGCCTATGTCTGCCAATGAAAAGCGCAGACTTCACAATGAGCTTCGCAAAAAGCAGCGCAGGCGCAAGCAGATACTGACATATATCGCCCTTGCGCTGGGTGTTGTTGCAATTGCAGTAATCCTTTCGCTTACGGTGTTTTTCCAGATTAACGAAATAACGATAAAGGGTGACTCACCCTATACCGATGAGCAGATTATCGGTGCATCGGGTATTTCGCTGGGTGAAAATATTATCCGCTGCGGTGCGGATGAGGTAAGCGGCAACCTTTCAAAATCGCTGCCCTATATCAGCTCGGCAACCGTTGAACGCTCTGCTTCGGGTAAGGTTGTAATCACGGTCAAAAGGGCTGTGCCCGAGTGGTCTTTTATAAACGGTGAACAGGCCGTGCTGATTGACAAGACAGGCAAGGTGCTCGAAATAGGTCTGCCGGAAGCGGCTCTTGAGGCAACAATTGTGCAGGGTGCAACGGTTACCTATTCCGTACCGGGTGAGGAGATTGTTCTCGGTGAGGATGTTTCGCTTTCGTTTGTCAAAGAGCTGGGTGCTGCACTTGATGAGGCGGGAATTGAGCTGCTCACAACCGTAAATCTTTCCGATACAGACTATATCCAGGCTCTTTATGATGGCAGATATAAGCTGATTATCGGCTCGATGAGTGGTATAGACGTCAAGCTTGCACTTGCCGCAAAGGTTATAGACCGTGAAAACGAAATTGACCCCAATCAGCACGCAACGCTTGACCTTACGGTTGACAACAAGGTTTATTTCAGACCCGAAGAAAATCCTGACGACTATTCGGGCGGCGATGAGGAGATAACCGCACCTGCCGAAGAAACAACGGATACACAGGCTCAGGCACAATAAAATCAACAAGGGCAGAGAGCGCATCGGCTCTTTGCCCTAAAATTTTACTTTTTTTATAAAATGCTATTGTAATTGACTTGATTTTATGCTATTATCCTTTTAACTGATTAATTATAATCAAAAATTATGTAAATTTAAAATATATTATGGGAGGCACAGAAGAATGGGTTTCGAAATTGATAACGAAATAGAAAACGTGGTGCAAATTAAAGTAATCGGTGTCGGCGGCGGCGGCGGAAACGCTGTTAACCGTATGATCACTTCGGGTATCAGAGGTGTTGAGTTCATTGCTGTCAACACAGACAAGCAGATGCTTCTCAGCTCCCAGGCTACACACAAAATCCAGATCGGCGAAAAGGTTACCCGCGGTATGGGCGCCGGCGGCAAGCCTGAGGTTGGCCAGAAGGCAGCCGAGGAAAGCCGTGACGTTATTTCCGATACACTCAAGGGTACGGATATGGTCTTCATCACAGCCGGTATGGGCGGCGGTACAGGCACAGGTGCGGCTCCCGTTATTGCCCAGATTGCAAAGGATATGGGCATTCTCACCGTCGGTGTTGTTACAAAGCCCTTCAACTTTGAGGGTAAGCGCAGAATGACTCAGGCAGAAAACGGTATCGATATGCTTACAGAGCACGTTGACAGCCTTGTTATCATTCCCAACGAGCGCCTTCGCTTTGCAAGCGAAACAAAAATCACAATGAGCAACGCTTTCGCAAAGGCAGACGACGTTCTCCTTCAGGGCGTTAAGAATATCTCCGAGCTTATCAAGATTCCCGGCGTAATCAACCTCGACTTTGCGGACGTTCTCTCCGTAATGAAGGATGCTGGCCACGCTCATATGGGTATCGGCTACGCAAAGGGCAAGGACAAGCCCGAGGTTGCCGCAGAGGCAGCTATCTCCAGCCCGCTTCTTGAAACATCTATCAAGGGTGCAAAGGGCGTTATTATCAGCATTACCTCCTCGCCCGATATCGGTCTTGAGGATATCGAGCTTGCAAGTGAGAAGATCAAGGATGCAGCACATCCCGAAGCAAACATCATCTGGGGTCTTGCCTTCGACGATTCTCTCAACGACGAGCTTTACATCACTGTTATTGCTACAGGCTTCGGCTTCGGTTCCGACGGCGCTATCGACGCTCCTCCCACCGCAGCAGAAATCTTCAACAGTGCGGCACATCCTAATATGGATGCTCTCCTTGCAGATGCTCCCGCAGCACCTGTTGCTCCTGTTGCACCTGCAGCACCCGCTGCTCCTGCTGCTCCCGCTGTTGATGCCGGTATGGGAAACAACGATGACGATTATTTCGATTTCCTCAACTTCTTCAACGACAAGAAATAATCGAAAACTCCATATAATATCAAGGGCGCACCCGAGGTGCGCCCGATTTTGCTATAAAAGCGAGGTAACACAATGAAGCTTATCGACGGAAAAATCATATCCGAACACATCAAACGGCAGGTTATTGCGCAGGTAAATGAGGTTAAGGAAAAGGGCGTTGAGCCTTGCCTTGCGGTCATTATTGTGGGTGACGACTTTGCTTCACGCACCTATGTCAACAACAAGAAAAAGACCTGCGATTATGTGGGCATAAAGTCACTCGAGTTTGCTCTGCCTGCCGAAACGACTCAGGAAGAGCTGCTCGCACTCGTTGAAAAGCTCAACAAGGACGAAAGCGTTCACGGTATACTCTGCCAGCTTCCTATTCCTAAGCATATTGACGAAAAGGTTATCCTCAACGCTATCAGCCCCGAAAAGGACGTTGATGCTTTCCACCCCGTAAATGCAGGTCACATTATGATAGGTGACAGCCTTCTCAAGCCCTGCACACCTGCCGGTATTATGGAAATGCTTAAGTATGAGGGTGTTGAAATTGAGGGCAAAAACTGTGTCGTAATAGGCAGAAGCAATATTGTCGGTAAGCCCATGGCTATGCTCCTCATAAATGCAGGCGGTACTGTTACCGTATGCAACTCGAAAACGAAAAATCTTGCAGAGGTTACCCGTAATGCGGATATTCTCGTTGTCGCTATCGGCAAGGCAAAGTTTGTCACAGCCGATATGGTTAAAGAGGGTGCGGTTGTTATCGACGTCGGTATGGACAGGGATGAAAACGGTAACCGTTGCGGTGACGTTGATTTTGACTCCGTCAAGGAAAAGGCTTCTCACCTTACTCCCGTACCCGGCGGTGTAGGTCTTATGACAGTTGCGATGCTTATGCAAAACACCGTAACGGCAGCTAAAATGCAGAAAATCAAGGAAGACTGATTATGATTAAAGAACTTATACTCCGTCGTACACCCGAGTGGGCGGACAGTTTTGTAACCGAAACGGCAGAAGCCGAAAACTTTTGGAGCTATGAGTCTGCCGAAGGCAAGGTGTTTATAAAGGGCGGCAATGCCATTGATATGGCTGTGGCCTATTATAACTTTCTGCGTGATAACTGCGGTGCTTATTTCGACGTTGACCACGCTCTCAGGGTTGGCGAATTCAGGCTTCCTGAAGAGAAAAAAGAGGGCGTAATCGAAAAGAAATACCGCACCTGCTTTGAATATACTGCCTTTTCTTGCGCAGCCTGCTGGTGGAACTGGGAAAGATGGGAAAACGAAATAGATTTTATGGCTATGAACGGTGTGAATATGCCGCTTTCTGTTGTCGGTACAGAGGCTGTATGGCTCAAGACTATGAAGGACCTCGGCATAAAAGAGGACCTTGCGCTTGCAGGCATTTCGGGCCCTGCCTTCTGGGGCTGGCAGCTTTACAACTGCTTTGATGGCTATCTTCCTCAGAGCTCTTCTGCTACCGTTGATAAGCGTATTGAGCTTGGCAGAAAGATTATCGGGCGTGAAAAACAGCTCGGTATGACCCCGGTTATGCACGGCTATTCGGGCTATATTTCCCGTAATTTTATCCAGTCCAAAATCCGTGTAAGGGTAAATAAGACGGATGAATGGTGCCTTTTTCCCAAGCAGTATCACATTATTGTCAGGGATACTACCTTCCACCGTATAGGAACACTTTACTACAGAAACCTCGGCCTTCTGCTTGGCGAGGGATGCTATTTCCTTGCGGACCCCTTTACCGCACACGAGCCTGCCAAGCGGGATTCAGCTTTTCTTGCCGGTGTCGGTGCGGCTATATATAAGCTTATTTCCGATGTTGACGAAAACGCTGTATGGGTTATTCATTCCTCGTCTGTGAGAGATGCCATGTTCCGTGCGGTTCCTAAAGAAAACGTGCTGGTTATCGGCAGCAAGGAAGAAAGTGAAAGCGGACGTTTTGATGGCTTTGAATTTGTTGTCGGCTCACAGTTCAATAATGCCGACGTCACGTCAATTCATGGCGATTTCAGCGCTGCTTCCGGTGTTTCGGCAGGCGACAACGCAAGCGGTGTCGGAGTATTTTCGGACGGTGCTTATTCAAACGAAGCCTTCCGCCAGTTCTGTTATGCTGCAATGAGCGGCGCGAAGGATGTTGATTCATGGCTTGAAGCGTATGCGAAAAACCGCTATCAGACCGAAAAAAATGAAGCGCTTGAAGCTTTGCAGCTGCTCAAAAAAAGCTGTTGGCGAGAGGGTCAGCCCGTGCGTGAGCACGGCAGTGCAATCTGTACAAGACCGTCAACTCTGCTTCGCCACACTTCCGTAGGCGACAGCGGCAATGATATACTCTACGATATTGCGGACGTGTTCAATGCGGCAAAGAAGCTGCTTGAGGCACAGGGTAAAACCTACGAATACGAGCTTGACGTTTGCGATGTGTTGAGACAGGCACTCAGCGACCTTGCAAATACGGTCTGCAAAAAGGCTCTTGAAGGCTATAAAACAAAAAACGTAGAGTTGTTTGAAACCAATTCAAACCTTTTCCTCGGCATAATTGAGGATATGGACAGGCTGCTTATGACAAAGAAGGAATTTGCTCTGCCGCATTACCTTGAGCTTGCCCGTTCATTCGGTAACAGTCCTGAGGAAAGCGAGAATTTTGAAATCAACGTTCTTGCTCAGATTACCTCTTTTGGTCCTATTAAGGACAGCGTGCTTTACGATATGTGCTGGAAGGAGTGGGCAGGTGTGCTCAATACCTTCTATGCGAAGCGCTGGCGTGCTTTCTTTGAAACGCTTGCTGCTAATTTCAAAAAGCTGAGACGCATGCCTGAAAAAACCAAAACACAGGTTTTTGACAGGGATGCCTATCTTGGCAGTGATTTCGGTATAAGCCTTTCTAAGGTGGAGAAAGCGTGGATTGCCGAATATGCGCCCGAAAACGACTCGGTCGGCAAAGAGGATACAGTTCTTGTCGCTCACGAGCTTGTCGCCAAATATGCCGCAAATTTTTAATATTTTGCGATGCCTGAGACGAAAACAGTAAAAAGGACTTTCGGAAAAACCGAAAGTCCTTTTTTGACGGCAAATTTTTAATATTTTGACACGTGTTCTTTGCGCGGAACGTTCAGTATAACTGCTGAAAAAAGCACTAAAAAGATTCCGAGCGCGGAAACGGCAGTCAGCTTTTCGTGAAAAACGAATATTCCGAAAAGTGTTGCCACAACCGGCTCGATAGTTGCTGTAATGTTTGCTTTGCCGGCATCCATATATTTCAGTCCGCTTGTGAAGCAGATGTACGGTATAACGTTTGTTGCGAGTGAAAAAAGAATAAGTATGATTATGTTTGACGGTTTTTGTGCTGTTGTGCTTACAAATTCCGAAGGGCTGCATATAAAGAAAGAAACAACAGCCGAAATCAGAAAGGTGTATGCCGTGAAGGTCAGCGGTGAATACTTCTTTAAACCGATTTTTGTGAATATGCTGTACATTCCGTACGTAAAGCCCGAGCTTATGCCGAAAAGGAGAGTGGCAGGGGAAAGAGGGTTACCTGAATCAATTGTTCCCGAAACAAGAACGCAGCCCGTAAATGCCATAACCAGCGCCGCCGTTTTGAGCGGCGTTATTTTTTCTTTGAACAGAAACGCCGAAATAATCATAACGAATATCGGTGCGGTGTAAAGCAGGGTTGCGGCTATGCTTATTGAGCCGGAATTTATGGCGTTCATGTAACAGAAGTTGAACAGTATAACGCTGATAAGGCTCGGCGATAAAAACATCCAGAAATCCTTGAGTTTTATTTTAAGTTTTTCACGGTCTGAAATCAGAAAATAGATTACCAGCGTTGCGGCGGTAAGCGCTGCTCGGCAGAAAACGAGCTGGAATGTTGAATAACCGAGTGCGGTGAGTGTACGGGTGAATAAGCCCATTGTGCCCCACAGGGTGGCGGCAATTATAATCAGCAGGGGAGCGGTTCTTTTCATTTTTATCTTATGCCTCGTCCTGCCACGCTTTGCAAAGGTCAACCCACTGAGCATCGGGGCAGAGTGAGGCAAGCTCGTCGGGTGTGAGTCTTACTGCGCTGTTTGAACTGCCGGCAGCTGGGTAAACCGTTTCAAAGCGTCTGAGTGAAATATCAAGGTAAATCTTAACACCCTCGTTTATCGCGAAGGGACATACGCCGCCAACGGCGTGACCGACAAGCTCGACTGCCTCGTCGGGTGTAAGCATTTTTGCCTTTGTGCCGAAAAACGCTTTGTATTTAGCGTTGTCAACCTTTGCATCGCCTGCGGCAACAATGACTATTGCCTTACCGTCAACCATAAACGACAGCGTTTTTGCAATTCTCTTGCCCTCGCAGCCGAGTGCTGCCGCGGCAAGCTCTACCGTTGCGCTGGACACGTCGAATTCCTTTATTCTGTCACCCATACCTCTTTCCTCAAGATAGGGTCTTGCTCTTTCAATGGACATTCTGTTTTTATCTCCTTAAAAATCAATCTCAACCTCTACGGGACAGTGGTCAGAGCCGAAAACGTTATCGTGGATTTTTGCCGAAACGAGCTTATTGTTAATTGAAGCACTTGTCACGAAATAGTCGATTCTCCAGCCTATGCCCTTTTCCCTTGCGTGGAAGCGGTAGCTCCACCACGAGTATGCGCCCTCAAGGTCGGGGTAGAAATAGCGGAAGGTGTCGGTAAAGCCCGCATTCAGCAGCTCGGTAAACTTGCCTCTTTCCTCGTCTGTGAAGCCGGGGTTTTTGTGGTTGGTCTTGGGATTCTTAAGGTCAATATCGTTGTGTGCAACGTTCATATCGCCGCAGATAACAACGGGCTTGGTCTTATCGAGCGAAACGAGATATGCTCTGAAATCGTCCTCCCACTCCATACGGTAATCAAGTCTTTTCAGCCCGTCTTGCGAATTAGGCGTATAGACACATACGAAGTAAAAATCCTCGAATTCAAGGGTGATAACTCTGCCCTCTGTGTCGTGCTTTGCAACGTCAATTCCGTTGAATACGGAAAGCGGTTTTTCCTTTGTGAAAACAGCCGTACCCGAATATCCCTTTTTCTTGGCGTAGTTCCAGTAGCCGTAATATCCCTCAGGGTTGAAGTCGATCTGCCCCTCTTGCAGCTTGGTTTCCTGCACGCAGAGAATATCAGCGTCAAACTCATTGAAAATGTCTGCAAAACCCTTAGTCATACAGGCTCTCAGACCGTTTACGTTCCATGAAATAAATTTTTTCATTTTTTCATCTCTCCCAACATAATACCTGCCTATTTTACCATAGAAATTTGGTTATTTCAACAATTAATATTTTGGGTATCGGTGTTGCAATTTGACTTTGCCTGTGGTATAATTAATATGCTATATTATTATTGAAAATAATATTAATAATTTGCGCGAATATTTTAAGGGACGGGCTGGATGGAAACGATAAACTCAAGTTACGATATCTACAGGCAGGAATACTCCTCTCTGCGCAGGCACGGTCTTCTGGCCGGTGGCTGTCTGCTCGGCAATTTCCTGCTTCAGAACGTGTTCGTGCTGGCTCTGCGGCTTTTCGGTCTGCTTGAGGTTTTTTATGAAAATGCTGCTTTTCAGTATGCTGCAAGTGCCGTTTTCGTAACGGCAGGCTGTCTCGGTATTCCGTTTTTCGTTCTGAGCTGCCGCAAGGGTTCGCCGAGTTACCGCCGTGCCTTACCTTTAAATTTTCCCGAGGATAAGAGTAATGCGTTTTACCTTATCTGTGCGGCTTTCGCCTTCTGCCTTGGCTCTAACTACCTTGCGGTTTATTTCAACGCTTTGCTCAACGGTGTCGGTATCGGTACGGTCGAAAACGAGGTCGTCGAATCCGTCAGCGGCGGCGATACCCTGCTCAACTTTATTTGTGCTGCCGTTGTTGCACCGCTTGTGGAAGAGTTTGTTTTCCGTGGTGTTATAATGCAGCCTCTGCGCCGTTTCGGCAATGTTTTTGCCGTTATTGCTTCTGCACTTCTTTTTGGCCTTTCACACGGCGGCCCCTCCAATATCCTCTTTGCATTTCTCTGCGGTGTTGCACTCGGTTTTGTCGTAATTGCTTCAAAAAGCCTGTGGGTCGGCATAGCGGTACATTTTCTCAACAATTTCTACGCTGTGGCTTCTTACGAGCTTTACAACGCTTTCCCGTCGCTTGGTGCGTTACCTCAGCTTATTATGGGTGCCGTTATATTTGCCCTTGGTGCCGGTGCCGTTGCGGCTCTGCTTATCAGGCGTGAATTAAAGCTGCCCCGTGTGAATACCACACTTTCAAGGGGGAAACGCATACGTGCTTTTTTTGTGAATGTACCTATGCTCCTTGCACTTGCTTACCTTGTTGTGGGTATGTTCAGCTATATCGAATAATAGGGTGGCGAGTGTAAGAAAATGATTGAGACTGAAATTATGCTCCGTGCAATAGAGCTTGCAAAAAAAGCAGCCGAGCTTGATGAAGTGCCCGTCGGTGCCGTTGTGGTGAAGGATGGCGAAATAGTCGGCGAAGGCTTTAACCGCCGCGAAACCGGCAAAAATGCTCTTGCACACGCTGAACTTGAAGCTATCGACAACGCCTGCAAGCGTCTTGGCGGCTGGAGGCTTCACCAATGTGAAATCTACGTTACGCTTGAACCGTGTCCCATGTGTACGGGCGCAATCATAAACGCCCGGATAAAAAGAGTGGTTTTCGGTGCATCGGATTATAAGGCAGGCTCGATGGGCAGCGTTATAAACCTCTGCGACCTGCCATATAACCACAAGCCCGTAATCGAGGGCGGTTTTATGCAGGAGGAGTGCTCAACGCTTCTTACGGAGTTTTTTGCGAATTTGCGTGAACGCCGCAAATCAGGAGGATAAGCAATGTATCTTCATTTAGGACAGGATACGGTTATAACTTATGACGAAATTTTAGGTATATTCGATCTGGAGGCAACCACTGTTTCCAAGGCGACGAGGGATTACCTCGCTACAGCCACAAAACAGGGCAGGGTAGTCAACGTTGGCTACGAGCTTCCCAAGTCGTTTGTTGTCTGCCGTAATAAGGACGGCGGTACGACGGTATATATTTCCCCCATTTCACCATCAACCCTGCTCAAGCGAAGCAGGTCAAAATTAACAAACTTGTAAATAACAGTAGGAGGAATCTTGCTTTGGATAATCAGGAAAATCAGATTCAGGAAATGCCCCTTACCGCAGAGGAACTGAACACAGAACCCGTCGAGCAGATGGACACCGCCGTAAGTGAAGAATACGGCGCAGGTCAGATTCAGGTTCTCGAGGGTCTTGAGGCGGTTCGTATGCGTCCCGGTATGTATATCGGTTCAACAGGCCCCAATGGTCTGCACCACCTCGTTTACGAAATCGTTGACAACTCAATAGATGAAGCCCTCGCAGGTTTCTGTACTCATATCGAGGTCGAAATTGAGCCGGGCGACGTTATCAGCGTACGCGATAACGGCCGTGGTATCCCCGTAGATATGAACGAAAAAATGGGTCTGCCCGCAGTTACCGTTGTTCTCACCGTTCTCCACGCAGGCGGTAAGTTTGGCGGCAGCGGCTACAAGGTTTCGGGCGGTCTTCACGGTGTTGGTTCATCGGTTGTTAACGCTCTTTCCGAGTGGTTTGAGGTAGAGGTTTCCCGTAACGGCAACGTTTACCGTCAGCGCTTTGAGCGCGGTAATATTAAGAGCGACCTCGATATTGTAGGCACAAGTGAAACGACCGGTACTTTTATCCGTTTCAAGGCGGATGCCGAAATTTTCACAGAAACCACCGTTTACGAGTTCGAGGTGCTTGAACGCAGACTGCGTGAATCCGCTTTCCTCAACGCAGGTCTTAAAATCACCTTTACAGACAGACGTGACCCTGGCAATGTTGTCGAGCGTGTGTTCTGTTTCGAGGGCGGTCTGAGCGAGTTTGTAAACTATACAAACGAAAGCCACGGCCTTACCCCGATTCAGCCTGCACCTATTCATTTCTCCAGCGTGCGTGACGATTCGAGCGCTGAAATCGCTCTTATGTATAACGACGGCTATAAAGAGACCTTAATCAGCTTTGCAAACAACGTCCGCACTATCGACGGCGGTACGCACGAAACAGGCTTCAAGACTGCACTTACCAAGGTTTTTAATGACTACGGCAGGAAGTACGGCATACTCAAGGATAACGACAAGAACCTTTCCGGTGAAGACGTGCGCGTAGGTATTGTTGCAATCATCAGCGTCAAGCTTACCGAGGCACAGTTTGAAGGCCAGACCAAGGGTAAGCTCGGTAATACGGAAATGACAAAACTTGTTTCTCAGACGGTTGTCGATAAGCTTATGACTTATTTTGAGGAAAATCCGTCGGTTGCCAAGGTTCTTCTCAATAAAGCACTTGAGGCTTCCCGTGTACGCGAGGCTGTTCGTAAGGCGAAGGAATCTGCACGTAAGAGTGCTCTTTCCAACTCAAGCTCACTTCCCGGTAAGCTTGCCGACTGTACTGACAGAAACCCCGAAAATACAGAGCTCTACATCGTCGAGGGTGACTCTGCAGGCGGTTCTGCAAAGCTTGGCAGAGATAACAGATATCAGGCTATCCTTCCTCTTTGGGGTAAGATGCTCAACGTCGAAAAGGCAAGATTGGACAAGGTTATCGGCAACGACAAGCTTACTCCCGTTGTTACCGCACTCGGCACGGGTATCGACGAGGATTTCGATATTACAAAGCTCCGTTATCACAAAATCGTCATCATGGCCGATGCCGACGTTGACGGTGCCCACATCAGAACCCTTCTTCTTACATTCTTCTTCCGCTATATGCGTCCGCTTATCGACAGCGGCTATATCTATATTGCTCAGCCGCCTCTGTTCAAGGTTACCAAGGGCAAGAAGGTCGCCTACGCCTTCTCTGACGAAGAGCGTGACGAAAAGATTGCCGAATTCGGCGGCAGCTGCGACATTCAGCGTTACAAAGGTCTCGGTGAGATGGACCCTGACCAGCTTCGCGAAACAACTATGGACCCTGCAAACCGCACTATGCTCCGCGTAACACTTGAGGATGCAATCCTCGCAGACGAAACATTCTCAATCCTTATGGGCGACAAGGTTGAGCCCAGAAGAGAATTCATTGAGAAGAATGCTAAATACGTACAGAATCTTGATATATAATTTTAGGGGGATTAAAAATTATGTTTGAAAACGTACTTGATTCAATCGGTCTTATTGCTCAGACAGATAAGGAAGTAGCCGACGCTATGCAGCTCGAGCTCGACAGACAGAAGAGAAACATCGAGCTTATCGCTTCTGAAAATATCGTTTCGCCCGCAGTTATGGCTGCAATGGGCAGCGTGCTTACAAATAAGTATGCCGAGGGCTATCCTGCAAAGCGCTACTACGGCGGCTGTGAATGTGTCGATATTGTTGAAAATATCGCTATTGAGCGTGCAAAGCAGCTTTTCGGTGCAGAACACGTCAACGTTCAGCCTCACTCCGGCTCACAGGCAAATTTCGCCGTTTACAACGCTTTTCTCAAGCCGGGCGATACCGTTATCGGTATGAGTCTTGACTGCGGCGGTCACCTTACACACGGCTCACCTGCCAACCTCAGCGGTAAGCTTTACAACTTCGTTCCCTACGGTGTAACGGAAGAAGGCTTTATCGACTATGACGAGCTTGAAAGACTTGCCTGCGAAGTAAAGCCCAAGCTCATTGTTGCAGGTGCTTCCGCATACCCGAGAACAATAGACTTCCGCCGTATCGGTAAAATTGCAAAGCTTGCAGGCAGCCTGTTTATGGTTGATATGGCTCATATCGCAGGTCTTGTTGCCGCAGAGCTTCACGAATCTCCCGTACCCTTTGCAGACTTTGTCACAACCACAACCCACAAGACACTCCGCGGCCCCAGAGGCGGTATGATTCTCTGTAAGGAAGAGTATGCAAAGGAAATCGACAAGGCTATCTTCCCCGGCAGCCAGGGTGGTCCTCTTATGCACGTTATCGCAGGTAAGGCTGTCTGCTTCGGTGAAGCGCTCAAGCCCGAATTCAAGGTATATCAGGAACAGATTATAAAGAACGCAAAGGCTCTTGCCTGTGCTCTTCTTGAAAAGGGCTTCAACCTTGTTTCCGGCGGTACAGATAACCACCTTATGCTTGTTGACCTTCGTCCCTTTAATATCACCGGTAAGGAACTTGAAAAGCGCCTTGATACCGTTTATATTACAGTTAACAAGAACGCTATTCCCAACGACCCCGAAAAGTTCTTTATTACAAGCGGTGTTCGTATCGGTACTGCTGCCGTAACATCCAGAGGTCTTGTTGAAGAGGATATGGTCAAGATAGCAGAGCTTATCTACCTTGCTGCAACAGATTACGAAAACAGCGCAGACAAAATCCGCGAGGAAGTCAACGCAATCTGCGCAAAGTGCCCGATTTATTAAGATACACGTATCGGCTTTGATTTTACAGACCGCTTTGTTTTGAGCAGAGCGGTCTGTTTTTTACATTTATGTTACTTTAACATTACACGTTTGTTACTTTGCAATTGATAAATTGTTAACAAATTGTTGACAAAGTGTGTAAAAACTATGTATAATTGAATTACCAAAACAACGGAGGTGAATTTAATGGATACAATTCTCGGCTTTGTACAGCAGCTTCTTTCTTACCTTAACGAGGGTGAAGCAGCAGACATCGTAGGCATGGTTAAGAACTCCGGTGTTGTTGAGGCTGTTATCGGCTTCTTCAAGAGCATCATCGAACTTTTCTAAGAAAAGCTTCTCATTCACTTTTTCATAAACCCTATGTAAAGACCTTCGTTTTTGCACGAGGGTCTTTATTTTCCGATGAGGAAATATGTAGGCTGAATGTGAATAAATAAATGAAAAAAATGTTGATTTTGATTGACAAAGAAAAAAAATAGGAATATACTTTTCACATAAACTATTGTAAACGGAGGTGAAATTTACAATGGATGCTATTATGGAAGTAATCGGCAAGATCGATATCGAAAAGATCATCAGTGTTGTCAAGGAAGTAGTTGCTTGGGTTGAGAAGTCCGGCATCATCGATAAGGTTATCGAGGCAGTTAAGGGTCTCATCGCTAACATTGCCTAATTGTTTTACTTAAAACAGAGAATACAGGTGTTGCGTAAAATCGCGGCACCTGTTTTTCTTTTGTTAGGAAACAGTTTCGGTGTCAATAATAAAGTAAAAACCAAAAAGGGAAGTTTATATGGAAAAAGCGAAAATGCGGTTTAGGGTTGATTCGCTTCTGGCGGGTGAAAGACAGCTTTCACGTTTAATCGTGCTAATGCCGAAGGTGTTGAAATTATTGTGCGTTGTGCTTGTTGTGCTTGCTGTGCCGCAGGCAGATGTACTGTGCTGTTCGTTTCCCGTGTTAGGCGTGATATATGTTATTGCAGCAGTAATGCTCCGGGTGCTTATCTGGTGCGCAGAGCTTTTGCGTGACAGATGGTTTGTCTGCAGAATAAACGGCGCAAAAATATCCGCTTCAAGTTTACTGAGTCAGTTTTCTTCGGCGGATATTCTTCGTGCGACGGTGCTTGCTCTTACGCTAAGGTTATATTGTATTTTCAGAGGAATAGTATTTTTTGCTGTGCCTGTGTTATTTTTTTCCGTAAGCCTTGCTTTGGCCGGCTCGGGTGTAAGCGGTACGGTGCTCGTTACCCTTGCGTGCGGAAATCTTCTGCTTTTTGGGGTTGCGGGTGCTTTCACCTCGGCGGCTTTTTGTGCGGTCAGTTGTGCGGTAAAGCTTACAAGCCTTGAAAAATCAAGCCTTTTCGGAGCGGTAAGAGAAAAAATATCCGTTCTGGATTCAACTGGCTTCCGCCTTCTGAGGCTTCGTGCAATGAACGCAGGTGCATTTTCTTCAGAAAGAATAATAGCGTGCCTGCTGTATTCTGCGGATGCAATATGTTAATAAAGTGTTAACGAAAGTGTTGACATTATCTGCCTCGTATGGTAAAATACATTTCAGCAGAAACCTATAAAAATAAAATCAAAGGAGAAAAACAAAATGAAAAAGTCTTTCAGAAAAGTACTTGCCGTTATTATGAGCGTAGTAATGCTCCTCGGCGCAACAAGCATCACATCTTTTGCAGCTGACGAAAAAACAACTTTTGACGACGTTACAGGCGCATTTTCCGATTGGGTAGATGCTTTAACTTCCTATGATATGGGCGACTTTAACGACTTCATATCAGCTGTTCTCGGTCTCTTCGGTTTCGAGGGCTCCTTCGAAGGCGTACACAGCATTCCCTCTCTCGTTGACGAGTGGTTTGCATGGCTTGGCGATATCGGCGGTATCTACGAAGCATTCATCAACTTCATCAGCACAACCGAGCTTCTCAATCTTATCAACGGCTTCCTCACAAAGTAAAAAAATATTTTAAAAAACCCTCTTTCACAAGAGGGTTTTTTCTGTTATATTATAGCTATCAATTTTTCAGGAGTGAAACCTATGAAATACGAAAACAACTGGGACTCCCTCAATTCAAGACCTGTGCCCGAATGGTTTGCGGACGCAAAGTTCGGCATATTCATCCATTGGGGTCTTTATTCCGTGCCTGCTTACGCGCCCAAGGGTGATTATGCAGAGTGGTACGGCTATTCCTGCAACCTTGAAACACCCGAGCATCCTTCTCATCCGAAATATAAGGAATTCCACAAGAAGCACTACAATTCAAGACCCTACTACGATTTTATTGACGATTTCACAGGTTACCGTTTTGATGCGAACAAGTGGGCTCAGCTTTTTAAAAAAGCAGGCGCAAAGTACATAAACTTCGTTTCCAAGCATCACGACGGATATTGCCTCTATGAAACCGAATATGCACCCGGTCTTAACTCTGTTGAGTGTGCACCCAAGCGCGATTTCCTTATGGAGCTTAAAAACGCAATGGAGGGTACGGGTGTGCGCTTCGGGGTTTACCACTCCGTCTATGAGTGGTGGCATCCGTATTACCTTGAAGACCCCGAAAAATATGCTCTTGAGCACCTTCACCCCATGCTCAAGGAACTTGTCGAAAAATATCAGCCCAACACTCTTTTTACCGACGGCGAATGGTCGCACGAAAGCTCCGTCTGGCATTCAACGGAGTTTCTGCAGTGGCTTTACAATGAGTCGAGTGTAAAGGATTTCATCGTTCCCAACGACCGCTGGGGCAAGGAAACCCGAGGTAAGCTTGGCGGTAATTTTACAACCGAGTATGGTATTATTGACGTTTATCTCGGTACAGAGAGAAGAATTGAAGACGTTGAGCTTGACAGACCCTTTGAGGAGTGCAGAGGTATCGGCCGCTCCTTCGGTATCAACAAGGAGGAAGAGGTCGAGGATTACCTTTCCGCCAAGGAACTTCTTGAAACTCTTTGCGACCTTGTTGCAAAGGGCGGTAACTTCCTGCTCAATATCGGCCCCGATGCAGACGGAACAATTCCTGTTATTATGGAAGAGCGTCTGCTCCAGATGGGTGACTGGCTTCGTGTAAACGGCGAGGCAATTTACGGCACCCGTATCTATAGTAAAAAGCTTCAGAGCGGCGTATATTATACAAAGAAGGGTAATGACGTTTACGCTATTATCAATCGTTTCCCCTTCGGCTCACAGGTGCTTGAGCAGGTTGAATATTCCGCAGACCTCAAGGCTTCACTTCTTGGTTGTGACGCTGTACTTGAGGTTAAGGACAACGCGGGCAAGGCTGAAATCGTCTTCCCTGCAATCAACCCCGATAACCTGGACAGCAACTGGCTTTATACAATCAAGCTGACAAAATAATAATTTCTGCTCTGTTGCGATCCGGTGACGAATCGCAACAGAGTATTTTTGTTTATTTAACTATTAATTTATTTTATAATATCTATTGAAATTTTTACGCAAAGATTGTAAAATAAATACTGTATATGTATAAAAAACTTCAAAGGAGAGTCAAGGTTATGGCAAGGCTTAAAATGGCGGTTATTGGTACGGGTGGTATCAGTAACGAACATATCAGAGGTTACATAAATAATCCCTATACGGAGCTTTACGCTTTCTGCGATATCAACCCCGAGCGTGTTAAGGCTATGGCCGAGCAGTACGGCGTTCCGCTTGAAAGGACGTTTACCGATAAGGACGAAATGTTTAAAGCTCTTCCCGAAATTGATGCAGTAAGCGTTTGTACATGGAACAGTGCGCATGCTGAGTGCACTATTGCCGCGCTTGACGCAGGAAAGCATGTTATCTGCGAAAAGCCGATGGCGATGAATTCCGAGGAAGCAAAGCAGATGCTGGAAGCAGCAAAGCGGAACAACAAGCTTCTTATGATCGGCTTTGTCCGCCGTCACGGTAACGACTGTGAGGTTATACGCGAAAATGTTGATGCGGGTACCTTCGGTGAGCTTTACTATGCAAAGGCAACCTATCTTCGCCGCAACGGTAACCCCGGCGGCTGGTTCGGCGATAAATCCCGTTCAGGCGGCGGCCCTCTTATCGATTTGGGTGTTCACGTTATCGACCTTGTCCGCTTCATTTTCGGTAACCCCAAGCCCGTTTCCGTTTACGGCGTAACTTTCCAGAAACTCTTTAACCGCCCTAATGTTTACGGCGGTAAGGCATGGAAGGCTGCAAGCACGGGCGTTGAAGATATATGCGACGTTGAAGATCTGGCTTCTGCACTTATCCGTTTTGATAACGGTGCCGTGCTCAGCGTTGAGGCTGCATTCAGCCTTAACATCAAGCACGATGAAGGAAATATCGAGCTCTTCGGCACGAAGGCAGGCGCAAAGCTTAGCCCCAACGTTGAAATCTTTACAGAGCTCAATAACCGTATGGTGAATATCGGCTTTGCTCAGGAAACAGCCCTCAGCTTTGACGGTCTTTTCCAGAAGGAAATCGACAATTACGTCGACGCAATTCTCGGCAAGGCAGAGTGTCTGGCTCCTGCCGAGGACGGTGTTGAGATGATGAAAATACTCGATGCTGTTTATGAATCTGCCCGTACGGGTCATGAGGTTGTGATTAATTGATGTCCGAAAATACAAGAATCTTCCTTTCTTCACCCCATATGAGTGATGAAGGATATGAAAAAGAGTACATAAATCTTGCTTTTGATACCAACTGGATTGCTCCGCTGGGTCAGAACGTTAACGGCTTTGAAAACGAGCTTTGCGAATATACGGGTGCAAAATATTCCGCAGCACTCAGTGCAGGCACGGCGGCTATTCACCTTGCTTTAAAGGCGGCAGGCGTAAAGCCGGGCGACAGAGTTTTCTGTCCGACACTTACCTTTTCCGCAACGGTAAACCCCGTTGTCTACGAAAACGCAGTTCCGGTTTTTATCGACTGCGACGAGGAAACCTGGAATATGTCACCCAGGGCGCTTGAAAAGGCTTTTGAGAAGTATCCCGACACGAAGTTTGTTGCGGTTGTCCATCTGTACGGCATTGCTGCGGATATGGATGAAATTCTGCGTATCTGCCGCGAGCACAACGCAGTTGTTATTGAAGACGCCGCAGAGAGCCTCGGCACTACCTACAAGGGTAAGATGACGGGCACATTCGGCGAATACGGAATATACAGTTTTAACGGCAACAAGATAATTACTACCTCGGGCGGAGGTGCACTCGTGTGTAACCTTGCCGATGATGAAAAGGCGGAGGAAAGAATAAAAAAAGCACGCTTCTGGGCTACCCAGAGCCGTGACCCTGCGCGTCACTACCAGCACAGCGAAATCGGATATAATTACCGTATGAGCAATATCGTTGCAGGTATAGGCAGAGGTCAGCTCAAGGTTCTTGACAAGCGTGTCGCCAAGAAAAGATACATATTTGATTACTATAAAAAAGCTTTTTCAGATATTGCGGATATTCATATGATGCCCATTGACAAAGACAGCGTTTCAAACTGCTGGCTTACCTGTATTACTCTGACGGGCGACAAGGTAAAGCCGCTTGATATCCTGCTTGCACTAGAAAAAGAAAACATAGAGGCAAGACCTATATGGAAGCCTCTGCACCTTCAGCCCGTTTTTGAGGGTTGCGATTATATCGGTGATGAGCACGTTGCCGAAAAAATATTCGACTGCGGCATCTGTCTGCCGTCGGATACAAAGATGACGGACGAAGACCTCCAAAGAGTTGCTTCAATTGTTAGGAACCTCTGGAAATAACCTACCCCGAAATAACATAAAAACGGAGCGGATTTTTTGAGAAAGATATATGACAAGTTAATAAAAAGGGCTGCGGATTTTCTGCTTTCCCTGTTTGCGCTTGCCGTGCTTGCTCTTCCGCTTGCCGTGCTTGCTGTTTTGGTAAGAACAAAACTCGGCAGCCCCGTACTTTTCAAGCAGGAAAGACCCGGCAAAAACGGCGAAATCTTTATGCTCTATAAATTCCGCACTATGACGGATGAGCGTGACGAAAACGGCGAACTGCTGCCAGACGAAACAAGGCTTACAAAATTCGGTAAGCTTCTTCGCAGTCTTTCGCTCGATGAACTTCCCGAGTTTTATAATATACTGAAAGGCGATATGAGCTTCGTCGGTCCGAGACCCTTGCTTGTGCGCTATCTGCCTCTTTATAACGAAAGACAGGCTATGCGCCACAACGTACGCCCCGGTCTTACGGGTCTGGCTCAGGTCAACGGAAGAAACCTTCTCACCTGGGAAGAAAAGTTTGAGTGGGACGTTAAGTACGTCGAAAATATCAGCCCGTGGCTCGATATAAAAATTCTTTTCAAAACAGTTTTAAACGTTCTGAAAAGAGAGGGTATCAGCAGTGAAACCTCCGCAACTATGGAGGAGTTCAAGGGTGAACGGGAGGTTGAGATATGAAAAAATCTCTGCTTACCGCTTCGGTACATTACCACTTTACCTCGTTCCATTTTCCGCTGATAGACCTGCTCCACGAAAACGGATATGAAGTACATATAGCCGCAAAGGATATGTCCGACAAAGAGCCTTTGCAACGGCTGACGGATAGAATTGATGTATTTCACGATATTGATTTTGACCGTTCACCGTTAAGCAAGAAAAATATAGCGGCATATAAATCACTCAAAAAGCTTATTGATTCGGGCGAATATGACGTTGTTCACTGTAACACACCTGTTGTCGGAATTTTGAGCCGCCTTGCAGCAAGAAAGGCAAGAAAAAACGGCACAAAGGTAATTTATACAGCCCACGGATTTCACTTCTATAGGGGCGCATCAAAATTAAACTGGCTTATTTTTTATCCTATTGAAAAGCTCTGCGGTACGCTTTTTACCGACTGCCTTATTACTATCGGCGATGAGGATGAGGCAAGAGCAAAGCGCCTGAAGCTTTGTAAAACCGTCAGGCGTATTCACGGTGTAGGTGTTGATGCAACAAAATACACCGATACCGATGAAAACATAAAGAACGAATTAAGAAAAGAATACGGCTTTAAGGCTTCTGACGTGCTCTGCCTTTGCACGGGTGAGCTTAACGTCAACAAAAACCAGAAGCTTCTTATTAATTCCTTGCAGTATCTTAAAGAGTCCTGCCCTGATTTTAAAATTCTTTTTGCCGGTGCGGGCGACAGCGAGGACGAACTGAGTGCTATTATAAAACAACTCGGTGTCGAAAATTCGGCAAGGCTTATGGGCTACCGTACGGACGTTGATAAGCTGCTTAAAATAAGCGATTTTGTGGCTTCCGCCAGCTACCGTGAGGGCCTGCCCGTAAATATAATTGAGGGTATGTTCAGTAAAAAGGCTGCAGTCGTAACCCACAACAGAGGGCATAACGAGCTTGTGGCAGAAAGCGAGAGCGGTCTGTTTGTGCCGACGGATGACCCCGAAAAATGTGCAAAAGCTTTTGAGAAGCTTTACAAAGATAAAAATATGCGCCTTTTAATGGGCGAGAAGGCCTTTGAAAGAGCACAGAAATATTCAAGCCAAAGAATAAAAAAAGAGCTTGAAGAAATATACAAAGAGGTTATTTTTAATTAACAAATTGTAGGGGCGGATAACCTCCGTCCGAAACCTATAAACAGAAAGGAAAACACAAAAATGAAAATCATCGTACTTGAAAACGCAGCGCAGATTGGTGAGCAGCTCGGTCAGTTTTATGTTGACTTTGTCAACGAAAATCCCTCTTGCGTGCACGGCCTTGCAACAGGCGCAACTCCCGTACCGACCTACAACTATATTGTTGATGCCTACAAAAACGGCAAGGTCAGCTTCAAGGATGTAAGCACCTTTAATCTCGACGAATACTGCGACCTGCCCAAGGACAACAAGAACAGCTATTACACCTTTATGTTCCAGAATCTGTTCAGCCACGTTGACATCAACCCCGAAAACGTCGGCTTCCTCGACGGAAACGTAACCGATTACGATGCTGAAAGCAAGCGCTATGCCGAGGCTATCAAAGCAAAGGGTGGCATCGACGTTCAGCTTCTCGGTATCGGCCACAACGGCCACATCGCCTTTAACGAGCCTTCCGATGCGTTTACGGACGAAGCCTTCCGTGTTACCCTTTCTGAAAGCACAATTAATGCTAACTCTATCTATTTTGATGATGCTCCGATGCCGCATTACGCTATGACTATGGGTATCGGCTCGATTATGCGCTCCAAGAAGATTGTCCTTGTCGCAACAGGTGCGGGCAAGGCACAGGCAATCAAGGGTATGATCGAGGGCGAGGTTACTCCTCAGCTTCCCGCTTCCATTCTTCAGAACCACGATGACGTCGTTGTTTACCTTGATAAGGAAGCAGCATCACTACTCACAAAGTAAAAACAGAAATCCCCGGCAACTTAGTCGGGGATTTTTAGTAGATTGAATTATAATGCCCAGGAGGAAAATAGAGTGAAAAAGTTTATATCATTATTCCTTGTTCTTTGTACGCTCTGTTCATTCTTTACTTTCAGTGCCGGTGCAGAAGAAAGCGAGGAAATGACAAAGCTCACCTTCGGTGAGGACGGAAAGTTCACCGTTTTACAGCTTACCGACCCGCAGGAGGATGCCTGCATTGCCGACGGACTTATTGAGTTTATTGAAAAATCAATTGAAGCAACAGACCCCGATTTTATTGTTATCACGGGCGACCTTGTTGAAAACTCCCGTGCAGGCGATATTTCTGACAGCGAAATTTTCAAAGAGGGTGTCACCGTTGACGGCGATTATGAAAAGACACTCGAAGACACAAAAAAGGCGGATGAGCAGATGTTTGCTCTGCTCGGGGCTTCGGGCATTCCCTATGCCGTAACGCAGGGTAATAACGATTACAGCAGTGAGGTTACTCTTGAGGATTGGATGGCAATTTACGCCGAATACCCGAACTGCATTACCGCTGAATACTGCGATATGCTTTCCACAAAGGTTGATTATTACGTTCCTGTTTACTCGGCTTCGGGTGAGCCTGCCTTTGGTCTGTGGATGCTCGACAACGGCAAGGGCTTCGGCGAGGCACAGATGAATTGGTTTGCTTCTTATGAAAACGGCGGTGTACCCGGTGTGGCTTTTGCCCACGTGCCGATTGACGATATGGGCAACCTCTACGAAGAATGTACAATTTTTGACGAGGGAGCACTTATAAGCGGTGCAAAGACATACCGCCTCAACGGTGAAATTGCTTCCGGCTACGCAGAGGGTATAATTGAGCCCGGTGCAACAACGGACGTTTTCAAGGCTTACAAGGTTAAAAACGTTGTCGGCGCCTTCTTCGGCCATTGGCATACAAGCGGTTTTACAGGTGTTTGGGACGGTGTGACACTCGGTATGACCTATGGCTGTCAGTTCTCAAAGCAGGGTCCTTACGGTGTGCGTACAGTAACGCTTGACGAAGCAACAGGCACAATTGATACCACACTTTACGAGTATGAAAACGGTGAGTTTACCGCGCAGATTGATACACCCTACGCAGAGTACGACAACGCTTTCGATAAAGCCCTCAACGCAGTAATCTGCTTCTTTGAAAATATCTTCAATGCGCTTAAATACGCATTGAAATTCTGATTAAAAAATAACGGCAGAGGTTTTCCTCTGCCGTTAAACTTTTATACACCGTATTTTGCTTTGATTTCCGCTGCTCTGCCGCAGGAGAGTCTGCCCTCGGGGCAGAAGCCGTCTGCGTAGCAGCTCGGGCCATATTTGCCGAAAAGCTCGGGCTCTTCGCTGCGGAGAATTTCGAGCATTCTGTTTGCGTAAATCTGAATTTCCCACTGTGCTCTCGTACAGCTTCTCAGCTTCATAAACAGAAGCAGCTCTCTTGCGTTCATTGTGGAAACAATGCTTAAGGTATTGCCGCTTAAAATGAGGTAGGGGAGTGCTTCCTCTTCGCCTGCCGCCTTTAATTCATCATAAAGTGCAACGGCTGAATGGAAAGCATTGTTGTAAGCCTCAAGCATTTCGGGCTTTGCCTTTATGCTCTCGGGCATAACCCAATCATTTCTGTCAACTGTGTCGAGTGACGGCACCTGAATTGAGTGGATTCTGTGGCGCGCAAAGTGGGTGAGGGTTGAAAGGGAAACCTTGTTGAGCGCAAAGGTAAACTGAACGCTCTCTAACGCTCTCGGGCGTGAGCAGTTAAGCACTGCGTCAATAATCTGCTTTCTTGTTTCTTTGTTTTCAACCGCTGCTTTTATATCGGCGGCGGAGAACGTGTTGTTTTCAAGCATTGCGGCTGTTGTAACGGTCTTTGCCGCATCCTTACTGCCGCCTATGTATTCTACAAGCTCGGCATCAGCCTTGGCAGTCTTAGCAATAAAACTTAGGTCAACCGTGTCGTTTTTCTTCGGTTTTCTTTCCTCAAAGCCTGTGAGTACACCGGGTGCAATTTTTCTTGCCTGCTCGAGTAACTGTTCGCCGAGTGCCTTTATTTCGGGGCTCTTACTGCCTCTGCCGTGGAGCATTGCGTGAAGCACGTGCAGCAGCTCTCTGCCGTTAAGTGAGCAGAAGAAGTTGCTCAGGAAGCAGTAGGGCAGAACGAAACGGGCATCCTCTTTGGGTATTTCGTTATCCGTAAGGAGCTTGTACGTTTCAAAAAGAGAATCTATAGTTTTTTTGTATTTTTCTTCGTTAGCTTTCTCCTTGAATCCGGGCACAAAGTAACCTGCGTCGTAAAAATCAACGTAACGGCGTGATTTTACCGTAAAGGAAGCAAGCCTGAACTCAATCATAAACTGTTCAACGATAACGGAAACATCGTTGAAAGCAAGGTTGAACATAATGTGCTCAACCGTAGAGTTGTGACCCGAACGTGTAACCTTGTCGATAAGGTTTGCGTTCTTTTCGTCATCCTGCGATTTATCCCATATTCCTAGTGCGTTGCCGGGCTGTGTTGAAATTCTGCCTGCGGCGGCACACATTTTTTCCTTGCATTCGCTTGCACCTAAAATATAAACACCGGGTCTGAAATCCATTTTCTTTTCCCTCCGAGTGAGTATTTTAAATCATAAGTAATTATATTATAAATTTGCAGATAAGAAAAGTCAACTAAAAGATATTCTGTATTTTCCACTTGTAATGGTAAAACTATAATGATATAATTATACTACTTATATTTAATTTAAAAGGGGAAGTGTTTAAATGAAGGTTGTAATTCTTGCGGGCGGCTTCGGCACGCGTATCAGCGAGGAAAGTCACCTCAAGCCCAAGCCGATGATTGAAATCGGCGGTATGCCCATTTTATGGCACATAATGAAAACCTATTCTCACTTCGGCTTTAATGAGTTTATAATCTGCTGCGGCTATATGCAGCACTCCATAAAAGAGTTTTTTGCGGACTATTACCTGCACAGAAGCGACGTTACCTTCGATTTTTCAGCCGGCGGCGAAATGACGGTGCACAACAACTTTTCCGAGCCGTGGAAGGTAACGCTGGTTGATACGGGTCTTAACACAATGACTGGCGGCAGAGTAAAGCGTGTGCAGAAGTATATCGGGGATGAGACCTTTATGCTTACCTACGGTGACGGAGTTGCCGACGTTGATATAAACAAGCTTGTTGAGTTTCACAAGGCAAGCGGCAGAATGGCTACGCTCACCGCAATACAGCTCAACCAGCGTTTCGGTGTAATTGATATTGATTCAACCGATGCCGTCAGCGAATTCCGCGAGAAAACCACACAGGATTCAGGCTTTATCAACGGCGGATATATGGTGCTTGAGCCTTCGATTTTTGATTTGATTGAGGGCGACAACACCGTATTCGAAAAATATCCGCTTGAGCAGGCGGCAAAAACAGGTCAGCTCGGCGCCTATAAGCACGACGGCTTCTGGCAATGTATGGATACTATGCGTGATAAACAGCTTCTTGAAAAGCTCTGGGCGGAAAATTCCGCTCCGTGGAAACTGTGGTGATATAAATGTTTGACTTGTCTTTTTATGAAAATAAACGCGTGCTTGTAACGGGTCACACAGGATTCAAGGGAGCTTGGCTTAGCCGTATTCTTGTAAATGCGGGTGCTGTTGTTACGGGCTATGCCCTTGAAGCGCCGACTTCGCCGAGCCTTTTTGAAGCGGCAGATATCGCAGAGGGTATGAATTCCGTTATCGGTGATATACGCGATTTTGATAAGCTGAAGGCTGTTTTTGAAGAGTTTCAGCCCGAAATAGTCTTTCACCTTGCCGCACAGCCTATTGTTTTAACCTCTTACGAGCAGCCGAAATATACCTATGAAACTAACGTTTTAGGTACGGTTAACGTGCTTGAGTGCGTAAGGCTTTGTGAAAGCGTTAAATCTGTGCTCAACGTTACAACGGACAAGGTTTATGAAAACAACGAAAGCGGCACACCAATGAAAGAGGGTCAGCCGCTTGACGGCTTTGACCCGTATTCAAACTCAAAATCCTGCTCGGAGCTGGTGACACATAGCTATAAGCGCTCGTTTTTCGATAAGGCGGGTGTTGCTGTTTCAACCGCAAGGGCAGGCAACGTTATCGGCGGCGGAGATTTTGCGGACAACCGCATTATACCCGACTGTGTGCGTGCGGCTGTAAAGGGTGAGGCAATTGCCCTTCGCAATCCCAATTCCGTGCGACCCTACCAGCACGTGCTGGAGCCTCTTTACGTTTACCTTATGATAGCCGAAGCACAGTACAACGATATTAAGCTTTCAGGTTATTATAATGTTGGCCCAAATGAAAGCGACTGCCTAACAACGGGCGAGCTTGCCGAGTGCTTCTGCGAAAGCTGGGGCAACTCACAAGGCTATACCGTACTTAATAAAGAAGGCCCTCACGAGGCCAATTTCCTAAAGCTCGACTGTACAAAAATAAAAACCGTTTTCGGCTGGAGTCCTAAATGGAACGCAAAAACTGCGGTTGAAAAAACGGTTGAGTGGACTAAGGTGTGGGCTTCGGGCGGTGACTGTAAACTTAAGCTCGACGAACAGATAAACGAGTTTTTTAAAGGATAAACGTTTTATGCAGAAAATGCAGAAAAAATTTGCAACGGATTTTATATGGAGCATCGCCGCGTTGGTAACAATGAACGGCGTGCTTCAGCTTTTTGTTTATCCGCTTCTCAACCGTCAGCTTGGCGAAGCAGAATTCGGAAACGTGCTTTACGTGCTCGGTATCGTGGCGGTTTTTGCGCCTTCCGTCGGCCTTGCGGCAAATAACATACGCCTTGTTGAAAGCAGAGAAAAAAGAGTTTTAAACGGCGATTTGCTCCTTGCAATACTGCCATTGCTTGCCGTTTCGGGTGTAATATTTTTTGCAGTCTGCAACGGCTATTTTTCGTCAGTTTCAGATTATGCTTTTGCGGCGCTTCTGATAGTGCTCACAACCCTGCGCTATTACGGTGACGTTGAATACCGTATGACGCTCAATTACAAGGGCTATTTTGTCTATTACCTTGTCTTGTCCCTGGGCTATATTATCGGTGCTTTGCTTTATCCGCTTACAAAAAGCTGGATGCTGTGCTTCCTTCTCGGCGAAGCGGCAGTATGGCTTCTGCTTGTGGTCAAAGGGCACATATATAAGCCCCTCAAAAAATCGGAAAACACCTTTTCCGTCAGCAAAAAAGTGTTTACGCTTGCGGCTTCGTATCTGCTTGTGAATATGGTGCTCAACCTTGACAGGGTGCTTTTGCAACACCTTATTGATTCGTCAACTGTTACGGTTTACTATGTTGCATCCCTGCTGGGCAAAACGGCGGCGCTTCTTGTCGGTCCGCTCAACGGCGTTGTAATAGGTCACCTTACAAAGGGCAAAACAAAGCCGATAACAAAAAAGAGCTTTTCTATTGTTTCGCTTGCCGTACTCCTTGTCGGTGCGGTGCTTTTTGCAGGAATAAGTATAGTTATGCCTGTGTTTGTAAAACTGCTGTATCCCGATATTTATTCTGATGTCCTGTCAGTTTCAACGCTTGCTAATTTATCGCAGATTATCTGCTTTGCTTCAAGCCTTCTGCTTACGATTATGCTCACCTTCTGCAGCGAAAGGTGGCAGCTTGCAATTCAGCTTGTCTATGCGGCACTTTTCCTTGTTCTGAGCATATCGTTTACAAATTCAGGTGGTCTGCAGGGCTTTGTAACGGCAAGCCTTGTTGCAAACACTCTGCGCCTTGTGTTTACTGTAGGCGCAGGTCTGGCTATACTTATTAAAAAAGAAAAAACGGAGGCGAAGGTATAAAAATGAAATACGGCCGTCTTGTTTTTTCAAGGGAATTTGTTTCATCGTCAACCGTGTGCAACGTCGGCGATTTTGTGCAGACGCTTGCAATAGATTTACTGTACAGAGAAATGGGAATAAGCAAAGAGAAAACGGTCGATATTCCGTTTCAGTCCCTTGCAAGTTACAAGGGCGAAAAGGTGATTCTGCCCCTGAACGGATATTTTTATTATAACCGTGAATACCCGTCCTTCCCGTTGTCCGAGGATATAACACCCGTTTTTTTAGGTCTTTATACTACCTCAAAAGAATATCTCAAGCACAGCTCTTTCTGGAAAAGCGCAGGCAAAATCGGTTGCCGTGATGAGGCAACCTATCAGGCAGTAAAAAATCTTGGGGTTGATGCATACCTTACGGGCTGTATGACCGTGCTTTTTCCCAAGCGTGAAAAGCCCCCTGGAAACGGCAAGGTGTTTATAGTAGATGCACACCCGTCAATTGATGAATATATACCTGAAGAAATAAAGAAAAACGCCGAATACGTTACCCACGAAATAACGGTGAACGATGCACAGAGCGTTGAAACACTCACAAAGGAATGTGAGGCGGCAACACGAAGGGTTTACGAAAGATATTATAACGAAGCATCTCTTGTTATTACCTCGCGGCTTCACTGTGCTTCACCCTGTATGGCTATGGGCATACCCGTAATTTTAGTGCGTGACCGTTTTGACGAGCGCTACGGCTGGATTGACCGATACCTTCACCTTTATACTCCTGATGAATACGATAAAATCGACTGGAATCCTGAGCCCGTTGATATTGAAGACGTGAAAAAAGAAATAAAGGCTATGGCTATCTCGATGATAAAGCAACAGCCCGATAAAATAAAACTCGAAAAAATACACTCATATTATATGTCCCGTGACAGAAAGCAGCTTTCCGCTTCTTTAATGGTAAAAGGATATCTGTGGCTGTCACGCTACGCTCCGAATTTGGCGGATTTTATAAGAACGAAAATACTTGTCCGTTTTACGATTTCGGGTAAAACCAAAAAGTGAGGAAAAATATGAAAGACGAAAAAACAGCAAGAGAAGAAATATTAAAGGCGGTAGCGGATTATTGCGAAACCTGGCACAATAACAAAAAGCCGTTTGAAGAGGGGCAGAGAATACCCTATGCGTCCCGCGTTTACGATAGTGATGAAATGGTAAATCTCGTCGATTCCGCTCTTGAATTCTGGCTTACCGCAGGCAGATATACCACGCAGTTTGAAAAGGGGCTTGCAAACTATCTCGGTGTACGCTTCTGTGCTCTTGTAAATTCGGGCTCAAGTGCAAACCTGCTCGCTTTTATGACTCTCACTTCGCCCTTGCTCGGCGAAAGAGCGGTTAAAAGAGGGGACGAGGTTATCACCGTTGCGGCAGGCTTCCCGACAACGGTTACGCCCGTAATTCAGTTCGGTGCAGTACCTGTTTTTGTGGACGTAACAATTCCGCAGTACAATATAGATGTAACAAAACTGGAAGAAGCTTTAAGTGAAAAAACCAAGGCTGTAATGATAGCTCACACCCTCGGCAATCCCTTTGATATCAAGGCGGTAAAGGATTTTTGTGACAGGCACAATCTGTGGCTGATTGAGGATAACTGCGATGCACTCGGTTCAAAATACACCCTTGACGGTAAGGAGGGCTTTACGGGCACCTTCGGTGACCTCGGTACCTCCAGCTTCTATCCGCCGCACCATATGACTATGGGCGAGGGCGGCGCGGTCTATACCGATAACCCCTTGCTTTCAAAAATTATGCACTCAATGCGTGACTGGGGGCGTGACTGCTCCTGTGCCTCGGGTCAGGATAACCTGTGCGGTCACCGTTTTGACGGTCAGTACGGTGAACTGCCATACGGCTACGACCATAAATACGTATACTCCCATTTCGGCTATAATCTCAAAGCTACCGATTTGCAGGCGGCTGTCGGCTGTGCACAGCTTGAAAAATTCCCGTCCTTTGTCGAAAGAAGAAAGCACAATTTTGCACGTCTTCGCAAAGCGCTCGAATGTGTTGCGGATAAGCTTATTCTGCCGGTTGCGTGTGAAAATTCCGACCCTAGCTGGTTCGGCTTCCTGCTCACCTGTAAGGATGGTGTTGACCGTAAAAATGTTGTGCCCTTTATCGAAAGCAAGGGCGTGCAGACCCGTATGCTCTTTGCTGGCAACCTCACAAAGCACCCATGCTTTGACGAAATGAGGGTGAGCGGTGAGGGCTACCGCATAGTCGGAAGCCTTAAAAACACCGACCGAATTATGAATGACACCTTCTGGGTAGGTGTTTATCCCGGTATGACCGACGAAATGATAGACTATATGGCAAAAACAATAATCGAGGCTGTTAATTTATGAGAGCGGTTGTAACGGGTGCAAGCAGTATGATAGCATCTGCTCTGATTCGTCTGCTTGTGTCAGAGGGTCGCGAGGTGTTTGCTCTCGTCAGACCGAATTCAGAAAAGCTTGACAATATAATAAAAAATGACAGCGTTCATATTATTGAAGCAGATATTTCCGATATGCTGTCTGCCAAAAATAAAATCGGCTGTGAGTGCGACGTGCTGTTTCACTTTGCCTGGAGCGGTACGGGCGGCACAATGAGAAACGATGCCGATATTCAGCAAAAAAACGTTCAATATACGCTTGATGCGGTTGAGCTTGCAAAAGCGTTGAACTGCAAAACCTTTGTTGGTGCAGGTTCGCAGGCGGAATACGGAAGGGCAGAGGGGAAGCTGACACCTGATACACCCTGCAACCCCGAAAATGAATATGGTAAGGCAAAATTGCTGGCAGGCGAAAAATCCTGTAAACTTGCAAAAAGCTACGGCATAAAGCATATCTGGCTTCGCGTTTTAAGCGTTTACGGTGTGGGTGATAACGGCTTTACAATCACCGTTTCATCGCTCAAAAAACTGCTTAACGGAGAAATGGCAGAGTTCACTCCTGCCGGACAGCTGTGGGATTTTCTTTACTGCGACGATGCCGCAAATGCCTTTTACCTTTCAGCCCTGAACGGTAAAAACGGTGCTGTCTATACTCTCGGCAGCGGTGAAGCAAGACCGCTTAAAGAATATATTGAAATTATGCAGAAATATGCGGGCGGCGAAATTAAATTGGGCGCTGTGCCGTATAACGAAAATCAGGTTATGTACCTTTGTGCGGATATTTCTTCGCTTATTGCTGATACGGGATTTGTGCCGGAAATCAGCTATGAGGAAGGAATAAAGCGCACTATAAATTGGTTAAAGGAAGTAAGGGGCAATGGATAAGAAAAAAATTTCCGTAATGATTCCGTGCTACAACGAAGAGGAAAACGCACGCCCGATTTACGAGGCGGTAAAAAACGAGCTTGAAACAAGCCTTCCGCAGTATGACTACGAAATCCTCTTTATCGACAATAAGTCCACGGATAATACAAGAAAAATCATCCGTGAAATCTGTAAGGAAAATAAAAAGGTAAGGGCTATTTTTAACTGCCGCAATTTCGGTCAGTTCAACAGCCCGTATTACGGAATTATCAACACAAGCGGCGACTGCTGTATCACAATCTGTGCCGATTTTCAGGACCCCGTCGAGCTTATTCCGCAATTCGTAAAGGAATGGGAAAACGGCTACAAGGTTGTAATCGGTGTCAAAACGCAGTCCAAAGAAAGCAAAATAATGTATGCTCTGCGTTCGCTCTATTATAAGGCTATCAAGAAAATGAGCAACGTTGAGCAGATTGAGCATTTCACCGGCTTCGGTCTTTACGATAAGAGCTTTGTAAAGACTCTTCGTGAGCTTGATGACCCTCAGCCCTTTATCCGCGGTATTGTTGCCGAACTCGGACCCGAAAGAAAGGAAATTGAGTACACTCAGCCTCAGCGTCGGGCAGGCAAAACCCACAACAATTTTTACAGCCTTTACGATGCGGCTATGCTCTCCTTTACTTCCTATACGAAAATCGGTCTGCGCCTTGCCGTGTTTGCAGGCGGTGCGTTTTCGCTTATAGGCTTTATAATTGCCTTTGTTTATCTTATTTTAAAGCTCGTCAACTGGTACCGTTTCCCTGCGGGCACAACGCCTATTCTTATCGGCGTGTTCCTTATGGGCTCGATTCAGATGTTCTTTATCGGTCTGCTTGGCGAATACATTATGAATATCAACAGCCGTGTTATGAAACGTCCCCTCGTTGTCGAGGAGGAAAGACTTAATTTTGAGGAGGAAAACTAAAATGGAAACCCGTGAAGAAACCGTATTTAAAAACACGATATACAGGGGTAAAATTATAAACCTGCGTGTTGATATTGCAGGTCTGCCCGACGGCAAGGAGGCTGTGCGTGAATTTGTCGAGCACAACGGCGGTGTAACCGTTGCCGCACTTACCGACGATATGCAGCTTATTTTCGTCAGACAGTTCCGTTACCCGTATATGGAAGAGGTGCTGGAGCTTCCTGCCGGCAAGCTTGAGAAGGGCGAAAATCCGCTTGAAGCAGGCAAGCGAGAGCTTGAAGAAGAGGGCGGAGTAAAAGCGGGTCAGTTTTTTAGCCTTGGCGAATTCTATCCGACACCCGGCTATACGAACGAAATTATCTACCTCTACGCCGCCCGTGACCTTGTCAGCGTAGGGCAGAACCTCGACGAGGACGAGTTCCTCAACGTTGAGTACATACCGCTGTCGGATGCGGTCGATATGGTACTCACCAACCAGATTAAGGACGGTAAAACCCAGGCAGCCGTCCTCAAATTAGCCGCACTTATCGAAAGAAAAGCGAAGTGATTTTATGTTCGGTTACAATAAGCTGACCCTCGTGCAAACTGTTGATGCAATAGAAAAACAGGTTTACGAATTTCTTAAGCCTTACGGCTTTAAAAAGTTCGGCAGAACTCTCGGCAGAT
>JAZOMP010000069.1:0-6106 GCA_045654045.1 Acutalibacteraceae bacterium | reverse complement strand
GCCGACAAGCTCATCTGCAATGCTTTCCTGAGCAACGATAACGGGGGGTGCCATACAACGCTCACCTGCGCAGCCGAAGGAGGAAGTGAAGATACCTCTTGCGCTTCTTTCAAGTGCGGCATCCTCAAGAACAAGTGCGTGGTTCTTTGCTTCGCAGAGAGCCTGAACTCTCTTGCCGTTAGCAGCTGCTCTTGAATAGATGTGAAGACCTACGCTTGTTGAGCCGACGAAGGTAATACCCTTTACGTCGGGGTGGTCCATAAAGATTTCAGCTTCGTTTCTGGAGCAGGTAACGATGTTGATAACGCCGTCGGGAAGACCTGCTTCCTGCCAGAGCTCTGCAAGTCTCATACATGTCATGGGAGTCATTGAAGCTGCCTTGAGAACGATAGTGTTACCGCAGACAATGCAAAGCGGAGACATCCAGCCCATGGGAATCATACCGGGGAAGTTGAAGGGAACAATACCGGCAAAAACGCCGACAGGCTCTCTGTAAAGAGTGGTGTCGTAGCCTGTGGAGGTATCTCTCATGCTCTCGCCCATAAGGAGTGAGGGTGCGGAGCAGGCAAGCTCAACGGGCTCCTTAACCTTGAGGATATCGCCCTTTGCCTCGTCCCATACCTTACCGTGCTCTCTTGCGCAGATTTCGGTAAGCTCGTCCATGTGCTTTTCAAGAAGCTCACGGAATTTGAAGACAACCTGAACTCTCTTCATAACGGGTACGTTTGACCAGGTCTTGAACGCTTCTTTAGCGCAGGCAATGGCCTCGTTTACCTCGTCCTTTGTACAGCAGGGTGTCTGTGCAATAACCTCGCCCGTGCTGGGGTTGTAAACATCCATATATTTTTCGCAGGAGGACTCGAGCCACTTGCCGCCTGCGAAATACTTAAGCTTTTTAACTGACATTTAAAACACTCCTATCAATTAATACATTACCTTGAATTTTATTACTTTTTATTTTATATGTCAATACAGAAAATGAATTGAAGCAAAGGAATAATAATATTTTTCCGGGTTAAATTATTTTCAAAACAGTAAAGGAGATTTTCTATGATTGAACAGGATACAATAAAGCTTCTGCGCGAATGTGACGCAGGCGTAAAGATGGGTGTCAAGTCTATTGATGACGTTGTGGAATACGTTGAAAGCGACAGCTTTGAAAGGCGCTTGCGTGACTGCCGCCGTGAGCACGAAAAGCTCGACGGCGAAATCAAGGAGCAGCTTGACCGCTTCAAGGACACGGGCAAGGAGCCAAACCCTATGGCAAAGAGTATGTCGTGGATGAAGACCAACGTAAAGCTCGCCGTTGACAACTCCGACCACACCATTGCCGACCTGATGACCGACGGCTGTAATATGGGCGTAAAATCACTCAACAAGTATTTAAACAAATATCAGGCGGCTGACGAATACTCAAAGGATATCGCCAAACGCCTGATTAATCTTGAAGAAAAGCTTGCGGTTGATATAAGAAGCTATCTTTAATATTCACTTGTTGTCCGTTACGACAGCCGCCGTAACACAGTAAACCTCTTTTGCGCCCGCTTTAAGGAGTGTTTTTCGGCACTCATTAAGCGTTGCACCCGTAGTTTTTATATCGTCGCAAAGCAGTACGGTTTTACCGTGGATAACAGACGTGTCGTTTACGCTGAAGGCTCCCTTCAGGTTTTCGGCACGTTCTTTTGCTTTGAGCAAGTGCTGGTCCTTTGTGTTCCTTGTTTTCAGCAAAGCCTCTTTACACGGCAGACCGAGCAGCCTTGCACAGCTCTTCGCAAGCAGGGCAGACTGGTTATAGCCTCTCTGCCTTTTTCTGCGCCCCGTCTGCGGCACACAGGTCACAAGGTCAAGCTCAACACCGCCGAAGCGCTCCTTCACACTCTCTGCCATATACCCGGCAAGGAAGGTGTGTGCGTTACGGTCACCGCTGAACTTAAAACGGTGAATCGTATCAACGATACTGCCTGTATAGGCAAACGGTGCCGTAATATTCAGAGTGAACTTGTTTCTGCCGCATTCGCACTCCCCTGCCGGCTTTCCGCAGCCTGTACAGGGATTTTCGAGCCGTTCAGCCTTTTCCAGGCAGTCATCACACAGAAAAACGTCACGCTGAATTATTCTGTCACAGCCGTGACAGCGCGCAGGAAACAAAAGCCATGATATATAGAAACGCAGTCCGCTTCTCAAAATCAGCCTTCGCCCATGCACTTAACCATAACGGCCTTCTGTGCGTGAAGTCTGTTTTCAGCCTCGTCAAAAATCTCTGCTGCGTGCTCTTCAAATACCTTTGCGGTAATTTCTTCCTCACGGTGTGCAGGCAGGCAGTGAAGAACCATTGCACCTGGTGCGGCAAGAGCCATAACCTCGTCGTTAATCTGGTAGTTCTTGAAAATCTTCTTTCTTTCCTCTGCTTCGCCCTCCTGACCCATGGAAGCCCATACGTCAGTATAGAGAACGTCTGCATCCTTGACAGCAGCGGCAATATCGCTTGTGCAGCAGAATTCGCCGTTTTCGCTTGCCCACTTCATAATATCTGCATCGGGCTGATAGTTATCCGGGCAGGCAATACTGACCTTCATACCCATCTTGATACCGCCGACGATAAGGGAGTTAGCCATATTGTTACCGTCGCCGACGTAGCAGAGCTTAAGACCCTCGATTGAACCCTTGTGCTCACGGATAGTCATAAGGTCTGCAAGCACCTGGCAGGGGTGGCAATAGTCTGTAAGGCCGTTGATAATCGGAATTGAGCCGTACTTTGCAAGGGTTTCAACCTCTTCCTGGTCGAAGGTACGGATCATAATACCGTCAAGGTAACGGGAAAGAACTCTTGCAGTATCCTCTACGGGCTCGCCTCTGCCTATCTGAAGGTCACGGGAGCTGAGGAAAAGAGCACTACCGCCAAGGTCATAAATACCGACCTCGAAAGAAACTCTTGTTCTTGTGGAGGATTTCTGGAATATCATACCAAGGGTTTTGCCGGCAAGGTACTTGTGCTCAATGCCGTTTTTCTTGGCGTATTTGAGCTGGTCTGCAAGGTCAAGGATATCAACGATTTCCTGCTTTGAAAGATCGGAAAGTTTAAGTAAGTGTTTCATATATATTTCTCCTTAAATAGGGTAGTTTTTCAAAAATTAAAGCAGCTCTACGCCGTTTTCTTTGCACACGGCTACGGTTGCATCGTCCCAGACGGAAACCTGAACCTCACCTACGTGTGCCTTGCCGAGCATAAGCATACAAAGACGTGATTGGCCTATGCCGCCGCCCATTGCAAGAGGAAGCGTACCGTCCAGCAGGAGTGAATGGAACATAAGCTGAGCTCTTTCGGGACAGCCTGCTTTGTCGAGCTGAGAACGCAGTGCATCAGCATCAACACGGATACCCATTGAAGAAATTTCAATGGCGCAGTCAAGAACCTTATTGTAGAAAAGAATATCGCCGTTAAGTGTCCAGTCGTCATAGTCGGGTGCTCTGCCGTCATGCTTCTGACCGCTCTTGAGCACGTCGCCTATCTGCATAATGAATACTGTACCGTATTCTTTTGCGATAGCGTTTTCACGCTGCTTGGAGGTAAGGTCCGGATACATATCCTCAAGCTCGTATGTAGTAATGAACTTGACCTCTCTGTTAAGCTCAACGTCAATTGCGGGATAGTTGCCCTTTACCATATCGAGAGTATCGCACACAGCGCCTACAATTGCACGAACGGTTTCCTTAAGAAACTCAACGTTGCGTTGCTCACGGGTGATAACCTTTTCCCAGTCCCACTGGTCAACGTAAATTGAGTGCAGGTTATCCATTTCCTCGTCACGGCGGATGGCATTCATATCCGTAACTATACCTTCACCCGGCTCAAAGCCATATTTATAAAGTGCATATCTCTTCCACTTGGCAAGCGAGTGGACAACCTGTGCCATTGTGCCCGTTTCCTTGATATCAAAGGCAACCGCACGCTCTACACCGCTTAAATCATCGTTAAAGCCTGTTGAAGCCTCGACGAAAAGCGGAGCGGAAACACGGCTCAGATTAAGAGCCTTGCACAGCTTCTTGTTAAAAACGTATTTGATAAAACCAATTGCAAGCTGGGTATCGTGCACCGAAAGCGTGGACTTGTACCCGGCAGGGATTACGGATTTGCTCATAATTAAAAGCTCCTTGTGAAACTCGCAAAGCTACAGCTTTGCAATATTAAAAATTATAAAACTGACGTTTGATTTTGTCAATATAAATTATATATATGTTACTTTTCCTCCGCCTTGCCCGACATAAGGTGTTCGAGCAAATCGGCAACACAGCCGTTGTTGCAGTGGCAGGCAACAAGCTTGCATATTTCGTGAATCTCCTTGGGTGCCTGACCTGCACAGGCAGGGAAAGCAACCGTTTTAAGCATATCCCAATCATTGAAGTAATCGCCGATAGCGGCGGTGTACTTTTCGTCAACGCCGAGCATAGCCGCAAGCGTCATAACACCCGTGCCCTTGTGTACGCCGGGTGCAAGCATTTCAAAAGAAACAATTGACGAGGACATAAAGTTGCCTACCTCGGGGTGTCTGGCTGCCTCTTCCTTGAGCCTTTTTATAGCGGGCGGGAAACCCCAGAATATAACCTTGCACCAGTCATCGTCTGGAATATTGTCGAAGCTTGTCACCTTGTGCGGCACCCTGTCAAAAAACACCTGGCAGAAGGAAAAAGAGCCGTGCTTGACTATGTAAGCCGTTTCAGCGCCGAAAACGCCAACGTCAACGGAGCATATACCGCTGAATTCTCTTGCGATTTTCTTGACAAACTCCTGACCCGCCTTGGGTATGGACAGCTTTTTGATTACCTTGCGCTCGTGAAAATCGTAAATCAATCCGCCGTTGAGAGCAACCGCAGGACAGCTTGTCTGTACGGTTTTCCACGCACGCTCAAGCGAGCTTATCGGTCTGCCTGAAGCGAGAGTAAAGTAACCGCCCTCTTCTATGAACTTGTCAATAGCCCTGCCGTTGCGCTTTGGCAGCTTACGGGCCTTTGAATTGAGCGTGCCGTCAATATCCGACGCCACCAACCATTTGTTTTGCATAAGCTTTTACCTATAAACTCAAATTTTTGAAATCCGCTTGTACAGAGAAGGCGAGATACAGAAAACCGTTCTCATAATCTTTTCTTTCACTGATATATCTTTCTCTTTGAAATAACTGAACAAGAGTTTTCTTGTGTTTTTTAAGCACTCGTTGAGTCTTGCTTTTGATTCTTCCGTTTTCTCCACTTTAAAGAAGAACTCATCCAGATGCCAGAAATACGCTTTTAAAACATGGTTAGAGTACTCTTGTAAGCCATGTTGAATATAGAAAAAATACCTGTCATACAGCGCGTAGATCCAATCCAGTCGGTTTGCTTTGATTGTGTGAGACACACTGCCCGAAACCTGTCGGTAGTGGTATAAAATATCTTCTATTACAACAATCCTGTCACACTTGTAGAGCAAACGATGAATAATTATTTCGTCTTCATATATTCTTCCCACACAAAAACGAACATCATCAAACAGAGACTTTTTGAATATCTTGCACCAAGGAGTAACATATATGGTCGGAATACGACCGGTCGATAAAATTTCTGTACCCGAAAATATTCCGGGTGTTGTGGCGAAATAGTCAGGTATATTTTTCTCCTCAAAGCAATCATCATTGAATAAATCAATGCTACACACAGCCATATCAGCATTTTCTGCCTGTGCTGTTTCATAAAGCTTCTGAACTATATGCGGCTCAAAGCAATCATCACTGTCAAAAAACATAATCCATTCGCCCATAGCATGGTCGATTCCACAGTTTCGTGCATCTGCTGCACCGCCGTTTTTTTTATGTAAAACCCTAATCCGGCTATCTTTTTTTGCGTATTCATCACAGATTTTTCCGCTTGAGTCTTTCGACCCGTCATCAACCAGAATAAGCTCAAAATCGGTAAAAGTCTGCGCAAGTATACCGTCAAGGCAAGCGTGAAGATATTTTTCAACATTGTAAACGGGAACGATTACACTGATTACCGGCATAACCCAAATTACCGCCTTTTCAATATTTTATTAACAATTATGAAGTGCAACAGCATAGTTTTAGGGAATAAAAGC
>JAZOMP010000068.1:0-5019 GCA_045654045.1 Acutalibacteraceae bacterium | reverse complement strand
CTCATCCGCTTTACACACTTATTGCGAGCGACGTTCAGCAGGACTGCCTCAAGAGCCTTGTTGAAATGACAAAGCAGGGCGGAGCAAACGTAGTTCCCAGATGGCCTCAGGGTGCAGGCTATACAGGTTCAATGTTCGGCGACCCTGCAAACATTATGATTACGGAAAGCTACATCAAGGGCTACAGAGATTTTGACGTTGAAACCCTTTACAACGCAATGAAAAACACATCCGACAACCGTGTCAACAAGGACGGCAGAGACTGCGTAGAGGTTTACAACGAATACGGCTATATTCCGCAGGACCTTGCAGGCAGAGAGGAATCCGTAAGCCACACGCTTGAATATGCCTGGCAGGATGCCGCAATTGCAAAACTCGCAACGCTTCTCGGTAATGAAGAGGATGCAGAAAAGTACGGTGCAAAAGCAATGTACTACAAAAACCTCTTTAACCCCGAAACCAAGTACTTCCACGCAAGAAATTCCGACGGTAAATTCGTCTGGAACTTCAACCCCAATATTACATATTTCTACGATATGGTGCTTATCAAGAAGTTTGCTGACTGCTACTCAGAGGGCAGTGCAAAGCAGTGGCGCTGGAACGCACTTCAGGACATCGACGGTATGATTGAGCTCTTCGGCTCCAAGGAATACTTTGTAGAGGAGCTTGAGGACTTTATGAAAGCCGCTTCTCCCTCGCGCGGCGGAATTGACCCCGGCGCAGGCTACTGGATTGGTAACGAGCACGACCTGCACACAGCTTATCTCTTCGCAAACGCAGGCAGACCTGACCTTACACAGAAGTGGGTACGCTGGACACTTGATGAACGCTTCAGCACCGATATAAACGGTGTTGACGGTAACGATGACGGCGGCGCACTCAGCGCATGGTACGTGTTCTCATCTCTCGGCTTCTATCCGCTTGCAGGTACAGACCAGTACTGGCTCGGCTCACCCTGTGTTGACAGCGCAACAGTTACTCTGTCAAACGGTAATACCCTTAAAATTACCGCAAACAATCAGGGCGACAAGAACGTATACGTCAAGAGCGTAACTCTCAACGGTGAAAAGCTTGAAGGTATTTACGTAACACACGAACAGTTGATGGCAGGCGGCGAGCTTGTATTTGAAATGAGCAAAGACGCAAATTTATAATATCATTATAAAATTAAACCAGGCACTCACCACGTTGGCGAGTGCCTGGTTTTGTCAGTTGTATAATTACAGTTTGTCTGTCGGATAAATTACAATCAGCCCCAATTAAACGGTCTTAACATAAAGTCAACCTGGCTCTTAACTGTGGGAATAAGTCCGAAGGATGAGACACGGTGTATGTTATGTGCAAGGAAGCTGTCATACAGTTCTTCGTTTGCCTTGAGTCTGCCGGGGTTGAGGAAGGAGTATTTGCCGATAAACTGGTTAGCCTTGAAGTATTCCCAGCTCAGGTTTGCAACCTCAACGTTGAAAAGCTGTTCTTCCGTAATATCTGAGTTAAGAGCTTTATTCCAGAGGCTGTCAAGTTCGATTACTTTATAGAACGGATAGAAGCCTGCCTGGTAGTGCCAGTCAAAGTCAAATGCGTGGGCGGTTGCGGCGGTCTGTGCCGCCTGAATATCAAGAATTTCCTTGATGTAGGGTGCCGCTTCCTCGCCGTAATACTCGTTCATAAAGTCCATAATAAGATATTCAACGTCGGCGTTGACATCCCACTGAAGCTTACACAGCAGATAGTTTCTCAGCTCGTTGAACGCTGCGCTGTGACCGTCGCCGCAGTTGTAGGTGAAGCCCGTAATGCCTATATCGTACATATATTTCATTGTGGACTGCATTGTTTCAAGGTTGGAATGAAATTGTGCGGTGTTGAGGAAGTTTATAGTATAGTCATAAATAAAGGTTCTGTCCGCTATTTTTACCCAGTCTGCAAAATCTTGTGCAATGGTCGGTTCCTGCTCAACAAAAAGGTTTTCAAAGGTTTCGCTACCGTCCTGTGCACCGCATTCGGTTAATCTGTGACTGCGGCAAGCATGGTGAAGACCGCAAAGCACTGGAACAACGTTCGGGTTGCACTTAAGTGTAAGATCCGTGGGCGGTCTTTCGGTTTCAAGGTATGAATAGAAGGTGAAGGTGAAATCGGGGAACTCATCGTCCAGCGCATCGGCAAAGGCGTTTGTGAAAAGAATTGTTGCCGCAGAAACTGCACCGTATTTTTCGTAAATAGCCTCGCAGCTTTCGCAGTGACAGTAATTCTGGTTGTCCTTCTGACCGATGTGGATGTATTTTGAATCTCTCGGGCAGTCAAGTATTGCCTGCCTTGCGTTCTTCACTGCAACCTCAAGCACCTCGGGGTTGGAAACGCAAACGTGATCAGTAGTTCGTGTGCCGTCGGAGTTGAGCGCAAAGTATTCGGGATGCTCGGCAAAAAGTGCATCGGGTACAAGGTCTGTAAAGGTGACGTCCCACAGCACGTAGGTTAATGCGCCGCCGTAGCTTTCCATTTCGTTCCAGTAGGTAACGTTAATCTTGTTGCGTGCGTAGTGTGCTTCTGATGTGCCGGGACAGGCGTTTCTTCGAAGAACAAAAGACGGCTCAACAATTCTGTCAATTGCCGCGTCTATAACCATATCCTCGCTCGTCGGAACACGCTCAAGTGTAGGTGTAAACCAGCGCACGCCGAAATATTCTTCGAGCAGGGTGTAAACGCCGTAAAGCGTACCTCGGCTGTCTTCACCGTTAATGAGGAGATATTCGCCGTCGGAATAAATCAGGAAGCCGTCTTCGCCGATTTCCGTGTAGTCCGTGTCGGTTATGTCAAGCCCTGTTTCGCCGAGCACTATAGCCTTACCGTCGGTGTATTCGCTCTCGCTTATGTGTCCGAGCTTTGCACCGCTGATTTTTTCAACGTAAGTCTGCAATTCTTCGACAGCGGTCATAATGCAGGCATCTGCATCATCTGCCGTAACAATAACAAAATCGGTTTTACCGTCTTCGACTATGTACATAGGTGTATTTACTTCGGGTGCGGAATATTCGTTTCCGCCATAGTCAACACCGTTGGTGCTTACGGGAATTACACCGATAACAAGAAGCAGCACTTCAATAAAATAGAAAAAGCCTTTAATGTACGCGAGCATTTCTTATCCCCTCCGTTGTGGATTTCCTTTATAATAACATAACAGATGTTTTAATGCAATTATCTTCTGTAAAGGTAATTAAGTCTCTTCCAGCGGTTTATGTCAATCGAATTAATCTGTTCCGCGGTAACTCTGTACTGCCAGTTGCCGTCTGCCTTGCCGGGGATATTGAGCCTTGTGTCTGAACCGTAGCCTAGCAAATCCTGTATAGGCAATATTACGGTATCTGCATGGGAAGCAAAAATTGTTCGGATTATAGCGGAATATCCGTTATTCCAGTCGGGCGAATAATATCCGCAGTATTCAAGCATACCTTTTCTTGTCTCTTCGCCAAGCTCCCACACGTAGCCGAGCAGGGTATTGTTGTCGTGTGTGCCCGTGTAGGCAATGCAGTTGTCGGTGTAATTGTGCGGCTGGTGGGGGTTATCGTTATCGCTTAAAAAGCCGAACTGGAAAACCCTCATTCCGGGGAAGCCGCTGTATTCAACAAGGTCAATAACTTCCTTAGTAATGTCGCCGAGGTCTTCTGCAATAATCAGCTTTTCTCCGGCAATTTCCTTTGCCATATCTACAAACTTTTCGCCCGGACCCTTTACCCACTTGCCGTCTTTGGCTGTGGTTGCCTTGCCGTCAACACTCCAGTAGCTTTCAATGCCGCGGAAGTGGTCAATTCGCACGGCGTCAAACATCTCAAGGTTATGGCTGAGTCTTGCTCTCCACCACTTGAAATTGTCCTTTTCCATCTTTGCCCAGTCATAAATCGGGTTACCCCAGAGCTGACCTTCCTCGGCAAAATAATCGGGCGGTACACCTGCAACACAGGTGGGCACGTTGTCCTTGTCAAGCAGGAACTGCTCTTTGTTAGCCCATACGTCGCAGGAGTCGAATGAAACGTAAATCGGAATATCACCGATAATCTTTATACCCTTTTCGTTGGCGTATTTTTTGATTTCTGCCCACTGTGTGAAAAACTCGTACTGTATAAACTGCCACAGGAAAAGCACCTCGGGGTCATATTCCGTTACTGTCCATTCAGTCCACGGCTTTTCGCTGTTAGCTTTTTTGAGTGCCATGAATTCGCAGAACTGCTTTAAATAAACGTTGCCTTCAATGAAATCCGTAATTTTATTTTTCAGAGCTTCGTCAGCTCTTTTTGCCGCATTCATAAGTACGGCTGTCCTTGTGTGGTAAAGGCGGACAAATTCACAGCTGTACGGAGTCTGCTGGCGACAGGAATCAAGCTCCTCTTTTGTAAGCAAGCCTTTCTCAAAAAGTGTGGGCAGGTCAACAAAATAGGGGTTGCCGCCGAAGGCTGAATAGGATTTGTAGGGCGAGTTGCACTCGTCCACAAGGCAGAAGGGAAGCACCTGCCACATCGAAAATCCGCAATCGGACAAAAAGTCCACAAAATTTTTGGCTTCCTTGCCGAAGCTGCCTGTTGAGTATTCGCCCGGCAGAGATGAAATGTGCATAAGCACACCGCTCTTACGTTTTTTGTTCATAATAATCACCTGTATCATAAAAAGCGTATCATTACGATACGCTTTATTAGTTTATTCTTCTATAACCTTTTTAAGCCTTTCAAGGCCGAGGTCAATTTCCTCTCTTGTTATGTTAAGCGGGGGAAGGAGGCGGACGAGTGTTTTTGCCGTCAGGCAGATTACACCGTTTTCAATAGCCTTTTTAACTACGTCAGCGCCTGTTTTGCCTTCAACCTCAATACCTATCATAAGACCCATACCGCGTATGGATTTTACGTTTTTGAAGGCGGAAAGCTGTTCGCGGATATATTCACCGTTAGCCTTGACAGTTGCAAGGAAATCGGGGTTGTTGACCTTGTTGAGCACGTAGCTTGCGCCTGCGCAGACTATGGGGTTGCCGCCGAAGGT
>JAZOMP010000067.1:0-15369 GCA_045654045.1 Acutalibacteraceae bacterium | reverse complement strand
GTTCGAGTCCCTTCCAGCGCGCCAAAATAACCGATACGCTTTTGCGTGTCGGTTATTTTTTTATGTTCGGGTTGTAGGGACTCGAACCTGGGAGGGTCAAAGCGTAAAGAAAACAGTCCTGTGGACTGTTTTCAGCTTTCTATCAATATATGCTCAGACTCAAGCTACACAACATTTTTTAAGCAGGCAGCATCACTTACGATGCTGCCTGCTTTTTTACATTGGTTTACATTTAACTATACCTTCGGTTACGTTTGTCAACACAAGCTCGCCGTTCTGGTTGTATGCTTTAATTGAAATTTCCGCTATTCCGTTCTTTTCGCTTCTTCTTGTAAGGTTTGTAATTTCTGCTTTGCCGGTCAGTACGTCGCCGGGGTATACGGGCTTTAGCCACTCGATTTTTGTGGATTTTCCTGCGAGAAGGCCGTCTCCTATAAAATCGACCTCGAGGTACTTTATCCACACCGACATAAATGACATCACGCCGGGCGCAATCAGTCCGCCGAAATGCGTGGACTTTGCGTATTCCTCGTCTGTGTGAAGCGGAATGTTGTCGTAATTCAGGGCAAAGTCAAGCAGCTTTTCTTTTTCTATAACTGCGGGTGGAATATCCACCTTCATATTTAGTTTTAATTCTTCAAAAAACATAGCGCTTCTCCTGCGATTCATATAAGGCTGTGAGTTGTATTATACCCCAGTATTTTATGGTTAGCAAGCAAAATTTCAGTTTGTCGGTAAGACCGACAGCAAATGCTGCCTATTGGAAAGTAAAATAAAATATTAAAATTGATAAACGGCAGAGTTTAAACCAGCATATAAACCCGCCGTTTATGAATGTATATGATTTATTACTCTTTGAAATAGGCGGCATTTGGGGTGCGCTTCGCACCGACTAAACTGTAATTTGCTATTGCGGTGAGTATTTTTTTTTGTTATAATACCCAATATATGGGGGTGATGGTCTGAAGTTTCTTGTTATAACTGACCTGCATTATTCCGATAAGCCCTTGAGCGGCAATGGCAGATACCACGAAATGTCCCTGCCCAAGCTCCGTGAAGCGTTGGAAAAATATTCCGACGGCTGTGAGTTTGCCGTTTGTCTCGGCGATATTGCGGATGCTGCGGACGGATATAAACCGCAGGCGCAGGGTCTTAAAGAGCTCGGCGAAATATGGCATAGCTTTGATATACCGTTTTACGCTCTTATCGGAAACCACGATACCGCAATGGATAAACGGGAATTTTGTCGGCTTACGGGTATGACGCACAGATATTACAGCGTTGAAACTCACGATTATCTCTGCCTTATGCTCGACACGAATATGAATTCACCTGACGAGCCGTACCCTATGAGCGAGATAAAATGGGCGTACTGCTATATGGATAATGAACAGCTTGATTGGGCAAAGGAAAAAATTGAGCAGTCGGATAAGCCTGTTGTAATTTTCACCCACGCTTTGCTTGATTTTGACGTTGACGAGGGCGAGCGCAACGACCACGTGCTTGTAAATGCAGCCGAGGTTAAGGATACGTTGCTGTCTTCGGGTAAGGTTGAAGCGGTCTTTTCGGGTCACTATCACGACGGGCTGAATATGAAGCTCAGCAATATACCCTATGTCGTTTTTACTTCAATGTGCAATGAGCCTACGAATAATTTTGCTGTTGTCGAAGTGAAGGAAGGTAAGGTTTCCGTAAATGGCTACGGCACGCAAAAGAATTTATTTTTTGAAAAAAATTAAAAGAATATAAAAACAGGGAGAATGGATTTATGGAATTCAAGGCATACCACAAGGATTTAAATTCACTTCACATCGGTTGTGAAGCCCCCAGAGCATATTTTGTGCCCTGCAAGAGCGAATCAGCCGCACTTACCTTCGACAGAGAAAAGTCGGAAAGCTTTGTTAATCTCTGCGGCGAGTGGGATTTTAAGTTTTATAACAGCTTCGAGGATATTGATGACTCCTTCCTTGAAGAAGGTTTCAGCGAAAAGATTACTGTTCCGCTTTGCTGGCAGGTGCTTACCGACAGAGGCTATGATGCTCCTCTTTACTCCAACCTTCGCTATCCCTTCCCGCTCGACCCGCCCCACGTGCCTGAGGAAAACCCCTGCGGTCATTACAGCCGTAGTTTTACTGTTGACGGCGGCTTCGGCAAAAAGGTTTACATAAACTTTGAGGGTGTTTCCTCCTGCTTCTATCTGTTTGTCAACAAGCGTTTTGTCGGTTACAGCCAGGTCAGTCGTTGTACGAGCGAATTTGATATTACAGCTTATCTTACCGAGGGCGAAAACCGTCTTGATGTTCTTGTTGTAAAGTGGTGTGACGGTTCATATCTCGAGGATCAGGACTGCTTCCGCCTTTCGGGTATCTTCCGCGAGGTATATCTGCTCGGCAGACCCGAAAACCATATTAAGGATTTCTATGTCAGAAGCGACGTTGCCGAAAGCCTTGACAGCGTTAAGGTTGAGCTTGAAAACACCTATTGCGGCGAAATCAGCCCCGAATATACTCTCATTTCTCCCATCGGTGAAACAGTTTACTGCGGCGGTGATAATTCATTCACCGTTGAAAATCCCGTGCTCTGGAATGCAGAAGAACCCAAGCTCTATACTCTTGTTATTAAAGCAGGCGAAGAGATAATTGCACAGAAAATAGGCTTCAAGCGCCTTGAAATAAAGGGCAGCGTAGTTTATCTCAACGGCAAGTCCGTCAAACTCTGGGGTATCAACAGACACGATTCTCACCCCGAGGGCGGCTACACCGCAACCGTTGAAGAAATGCTCCGCGACCTCTATCTGCTCAAGCAGGCAAACTGCAACTGCATACGTACCTCTCACTATCCCAACGACCCCCGTTTCCTTGCCCTTTGCGACGAGCTCGGCTTTATGCTTGTTGATGAGGCTGATATTGAAACACACGGTATGGGCTTTGAGTACAGAGACACCTGGGATTGGATGCGCTGGTCAATGCTTTCCACTATTGACGAGTGGGAGGCAGCTTACGTTGACCGTGCTGCACGCCTTTTCGAGCGTGACAAAAACCACCCCTGTGTCGTTATGTGGTCACTCGGTAACGAGTCAGGCTGCGGTAAAAACCACAGAGCTATGGGCAAATACATCAAGAGCCGTGACAAGGGCGCAATCGTTCACTACGAAAACTCTCACCTTGAGTTCAAGGCTGTTCCCGAGGGAGAGGATTTCAAGGATATTTCCGACGTTGAAAGCCGTATGTACGCTGCTCTCGATTACACAAAGAACTACCTTGACAATAACCCTGCAAAACCCTTCTATTTCTGCGAGTACGTCTGTGCTTATTCAACAGGCGACATTTTTGCTCACTGCCGCCTTGCCGATAAGTACGACAGCCTCTTCGGCCTCTGCATCTGGGAAATGAATGACCACGCTCTTTCTGTTAAAAACGGCGATAAAACCGGCTACCGTTACGGCGGAGATTTCGGCGATTACCCCAACGATGAAAACTGCTGTATTGACGGTCTTGTTTTTGCTGACCGTACATTAAGACCCGGCTACTACGATATGAAGCGTGCCTACCAGCCGTTCAGAACTACCTACGAAAACGGCGAAATTACCCTTTGTAACGTCCGTTATTTCACAACTCTTGAGGATATGGAGCTTGTCTGGAGCATAGTCTGCAACGGTAAGGAGATTAAGTGTGGTAAAGTAGAAACCCTTGACATTCCTCCCCGTGAGAGTGCAACTATCAAGCTCTTTGAAAATGAGGAGTTTTCGGGCAATTGCCTGCTCAATCTCTCTTTTATAAAGAAGGAGACCGAAATCTGGGCAGAAAAGGGCTACGAAATGGGCTTCGAACAGTTTGAGTTAAGCACAGAAGTAAAGGGTAACAACTTTACAGAAGATGCGCTTGAAGTTGAAGAAACCAAGCGTTATCTTACCGTTAAAACTGCCGCAAACACACTTGTTTTCGACAAGCCTTACGGTTCATTAACACAGATTGTTCAGAACGGCAAAAATATTCTTGCCGAGCCCGTCTGTTTTGAAACCTGGCTTTCACATTGGAAGAACGTTTCGGGTGAAGCAGACGAAAGAAGAAGCGCAGAAATCCACAATGCAAAGCAGAAGACCTATTCCTGCACGGTTGAAAAGACCGATAGTGAAATCAAGGTAATCTGCGACGTGTCTATCGGTGGTCCGAGCGTTGTGCCGTTTATGAAGGGTCAGCTTACTTATACAGTAACTGCCGACGGTGCAGTTAAAATCTGCTTTGTCGGTGATAAGCGTGAGCTTGCTCCGCTTCTTCCGAAATTCGGCTTCCGTCTTGTTCTTGGTAAGGCTTATGACAACCTTAAGTTCTACGGTCTCGGCCCCGGTGAATCCTACCCTGACCGCCTTGAGGCAAGCAGAATCGGTCTTTATGAAATGAAGGTCGAGGATAACTTCGTTCACTACGTACGTCCGCAGGAAAATTCAGCCCACGCAAAGACACGCTTCGGCACACTCTGCGATAACGACGGCAACGGTATTATGGTGTCCGTAAAGGATGTAAACGGATTCTACTTCAACGCAACCCACTTCAAGCCCGAAATGCTCGACGCCGCAAAGCACGACGATGAGCTTGTACCGCTTGACGAGGTTGTTGTAAACGCCGATAAGTTTATTATACCGCCCAGCGGTGTCAACGATTACACAGCCGCTGAAGAGCCTCAGCGTGTGATTGATGACAGCCACATTGAGTTCGAAATAACTCTGAACTGTGTCAGCAAGGAGACAGACTTCTTTGACTATATTTAAGGAGAAATACTATGCCTTATCTGTTTTCACATTTTAAAGAAAAGGTTACACCCGACGGTGAGCAGGTCTATTTTTCCGTAAGCCGTGACGGAGTTAATTGGGAAAAGGTCAACGGCGGCGAGCCTGTGCTGACAAGCACTATGGGCACCTGCGGCTGCCGTGATATTGAGGTTATCCGCCTGCACACGGGTGGCTTTGTCGTGCTGACAACTGACCTTTGCATTGCAAACATAATGGACGAAAACTATTGGGTGGACTGGAAAAAGGTAAACAGCTCTGGCAGTAAATGCCTATGTCTTTGGAAAACGGATGACCTTGTAAATTTCTCCGAGCAAAGACTTGTTTATTTCGGCAGGGATGATTTCGGCTGCCTCTGGGCACCCGAAATTTTCTTCGACGAAGAAAACGAAGAGTATCTTATTCATTGGGGTTCAACTGTAAAGGAAGACAACTTTACTCATATGTCGATTTACTGCTGTACTACCAAGGATTTTGAAACCTTTTCCGAGCCGAAAATGTTCTTCACAAAGGACAACGAAATTCTTGATTCTCACATAACCAAGGTAGGGGACACATACCACCTGTTTTACAAGAATTCCGATAAGCCTCCGATGAATATGCACGCAACCTCAAAGAGCCTTTACGGGCCGTACGAAAACGATGAAAAGTTTCAGGCACTTATGGCTACCCTCGAAGCCCCCGGTGCTTATGAAGCACCTACAACTCTGATTCTGCCCGATGGCAGATGGTGTCTGCTGATTGACTTTTTCGGCTGTGAAAAGGAGAAAATGGGCTACGTGCCCTTTGTTTCTCCCGAGCCGGGTAACAACAATTTTGTTCGTTGCGATGAACTTTTCAAATTTCCCTACGGCTTCAAGCACGGTGGTGTTATTGAAATAACCGATGAAGAGTATGAAAGGCTGAAAAATCAATAAAATCCATCACCGCTGGAGTTTGAATTTCGGCGGTGATTTTTATTTAAGAAAAATTACATTGCTATTAATGCTTAATTGTGATATAATTACAATGAAAGAATTTTGTTCAGGAGGGTACCACAATGAAAATGTCATTCCGCTGGTATGGCGAAACCGATCCTATTTCCCTTGAGTATATCCGCCAGATTCCCAATATGCACAGCATCGTAAGTGCAATTTACGACGTTAAGCCTGGTGAGGTCTGGCCCGAAGAGGCTATTGCAAAAATGGCAAAGCAGTGTCAGGACAACGGCCTTGTTTTCGATGTTGTAGAGTCAATTCCTGTACACGAGAATATCAAGCTCGGCAGAGGTAACGTTGACGAGCTTCTTGAGGTTTACTGCGAAAATATCCGCCGCTGTGCAAAGTACGGCGTAAAGTGCGTAACATATAACTTTATGCCCGTTTTTGACTGGACAAGAACACAGCTCGATAAAAAAGCTCCCGACGGCTCAACAAGCCTTGTTATGTACTGGGAGCAGATGAAGGGTCTTGACCCGCTTAAGGACGATATCCACCTTCCCGGTTGGGATTCAAGCTATACACAGGACGAGGTAAGAGAGCTTATCAATGCCTACGGCGAAATCGGCTCCGAGGGTCTGTGGGCAAACCTTGAAAAGTTCCTTAAAAAGGTTATTCCCGTTGCAGAGGAATGCGGCGTGAGAATGGCTATTCACCCCGATGACCCGCCGTATCCGATTTTCGGTCTGCCGAGAATTATTACGGACGAAAAGAACCTCGACAGAATGCTCGCAATTGTTGACAGCCCTTCAAACAGCCTTTGCCTTTGCACCGGCTCACTCGGCTGTGCCGCTTCGAACGATGTTGTCGCTATGATTCGCAAGTACTCCGCAATGGACAGAATTGCCTTTATGCATATGAGAAATATTCTTATTATGGAGGACGGCAGCTTTGAGGAAAGCGGTCACCTTTCATCCTGTGGCAGTCTTGATATGTACGAAATCACAAAGGCGCTCGTCGAAACCGGCTTTGACGGCTACGTAAGACCCGACCACGGCAGAATGATATGGGGCGAAACAGGAAAGCCCGGCTACGGTCTTTACGACAGAGCTTTGGGTGCAACCTATATCAACGGACTTTTCGAAGCCTGTGAAAAGGCTTGTAAATAAAAAGGAGAGGAAAATAAAAATGCAGAAGAACGTTCTCAACACCGACCTTACAGGTAAGGTAGCGGTTGTAACAGGTGCAGGCGGTGTGCTTTGCAGCGCCTTCTCCAAAACTCTTGCCCGTGCAGGCGCAAAGGTCGCGCTTCTTGACCTTAACGATGCGGCCGCGGAAGAAATTGCGGCTGAAATCCGTGCTGAAGGCGGCCAAGCAAAAGCGTATAAGTGCGATGTACTCAGCAAAGAGGTCTGCTACGCTGTAGCTGATGAGGTTGAAAAGGATATGGGAAAGTGCGATATCCTTGTAAACGGTGCAGGCGGCAACAATCCCAAGGCAACGACTGACAAGGAATACTTTGAGCTTGGTGATATTGACGCCGACACCAAGAGTTTCTTTGACCTTGATTCGGCAGGCGTTGGCTTCGTTTTTAACCTTAACTTCCTCGGTACACTTATTCCGACCCAGGCTTTTGCCCGTCAGATGGTAGGCCGTGAGGGATGTAACATCATAAACATCAGCAGTATGAACGCTTACACACCCCTTACAAAGATTCCTGCTTATTCCGGCGCAAAGGCCGCTATCTCCAACTTCACACAGTGGCTTGCAGTACACTTCAGCAGAGTAGGCATCCGTGTAAACGCTATTGCTCCCGGCTTCTTCTCAACGAAGCAGAATGCGGCTCTTCTCTGGAATCCCGACGGCTCACCCACAGCACGTACAGGCAAAATTCTTGCCGCCACACCTATGGGCAGATTCGGTGAGAGTGCAGAGCTTGACGGCAGTCTGCTCTTCCTTCTCAATAACGATGCCGCAAGCTTTATCACAGGTGTTGTAATTCCCGTTGACGGCGGATTCTCCGCTTATTCGGGTGTATAATTACTGATTATAAGAGGTAAAATAAAATGAACGCTATTTCAGAAAAGATTTCATCAATAGGTGTTGTTCCCGTAATAAAACTCAACAACCCCGAAAGAGATGCTGTTAACCTTGCAAAGGCTCTCGTTGCCGGCGGTGTACCTGTTGCGGAGGTTACCTTCCGTGCCGCAGGTGCCGCAACGGCAATAAAGCTTATGAGCGACAACGTGCCCGAAATGCTTGTCGGTGCAGGTACTGTTATGACTACCGCACAGGTTGACGAGGCTATTGCCGCAGGCGCAAAGTTTATCGTTACACCCGGTCTTGATATTGAAATTGTCAAGTACTGCCAGGAAAAGGGTATCGAAATTTACGCCGGCTGTACAACTCCCACCGATTATCATGCAGCCTACAAGTTAGGCCTTGAGGTGCTCAAGTTCTTCCCCGCAGAGCAGAGCGGCGGTTTAGCCAAAATCAAGGCTATGGCGGCCCCGTTCCCGATGTTCAAGGTTATGCCCACAGGCGGTATTTCTCTTAAAAACCTCGGCGAATATCTTTCCTGCTCCACAATTGCTGCCTGCGGTGGCTCTTATATGGTAACCGCAGACCTTATCGACAACGGCAAGTGGGACGAGATTACAGAGCTTTGCAAAAAATCAGTTGAAATTGTCAAGGAGGCAAGAGGCTAATGAAAAAGGTAGTAACCTTCGGCGAGCTTATGCTCCGCCTTCAGCCCTACGATTATCTTCGTTTTATTCAGGCAGATTCCTTTGAAGCTACCTTCGGCGGCGGTGAGGCAAACGTTTCCGTTTCCCTTGCAAACTATGGCTTTGACGCTCACTTTGTAACAAAGCTTCCCAAGCACGCAATCGGTCAGATGGCTGTTAATTCTCTTCGCAAATACGGTGTCAACACCAACGATATCACCCGCGGCGGTGACAGAGTAGGTATCTACTTCCTCGAAAAGGGTGCTTCACAGCGCGGCAGCGTATGTATCTACGACCGTGCTCACAGTGCAATTGCAGAGGCAAGCGCAGAGGACTTTGATTGGGACAAGATTTTCGAGGGCGCAGAGTGGTTTCACTTCACAGGCATTACTCCCGCGCTTGGCGGCAACCTTGTTGAAATCTGTAAGCAGGCTTGTGTTGCCGCAAAGGCACACGGCGTAAAGGTAAGCTGTGACCTCAACTACAGAGGTAAGCTCTGGACCCGTGACGAAGCAAGAGCTGCTATGACAGAGCTTTGCAAGTACGTTGACGTATGTATCTCAAATGAAGAGGATGCAAAGGACGTTTTTGGCATTGAAGCAGAAAACACCGATATTACTGCAGGCGAGCTCAATAAGGAGGGCTACAAGTCCGTTGCCCGTCAGCTTGCTGACAAATTCGGCTTTGAAAAGGTTGCAATCACACTTCGTGAAAGCAAGAGTGCCTTTGACAACGACTGGAGCGCAATGCTTTACGACGTGGCAAGTGACGAATACTGCTTCTCAAAGGTTTACCACCTTCATATCATCGACCGTGTAGGCGGCGGTGACAGCTTCGGCGGCGGTCTTATCTACCCGCTTCTCAGCGGTAAGGGCACACAGGATGCCGTTGAGTTTGCCGTTGCGGCTTCCGCACTCAAGCACTCAATCGAGGGCGACTACAACTTTGTAACTGTTGACGAGGTTGAAAAGCTTGCAGGCGGTAACGCTTCGGGCAGAGTACAGAGATAAATCAAAAACAAAAAATTAAGGGAGGGCTATTAGCCCTCCCTTTTTGTAATTCAATTACTCTGGCTTATTCAGCGGCTGAAACCTCAAAGAAAACAACTGCGTTAGGTGCAAGGCTTGTGTCAAGCACTACCTTGCCGTCAACTACGTCGGCAGTGTAAGTTACGGGTCTGAGCTGTGCGCACTCCTCGTACGTGTTGTAAAGTTCAGTAAAATAAAGCTCACGTGCGGCTAAATCCTTGAGAGTTACTGTTGAACCTATCTGCGGGTCATCGGGAGACCAGCCGAAGCAGTCATCACCGATATTGTAAGTGATACGGTCCTGCTGCCACTCGTCAAAGTAGTTGCAGTTATCGTCAACGGTGTGAACGGTTACGTTTACCTTGTCGCTGTTAAATACGCCTGCATCCACGCTGAATTCAAGGTCGGCAGATTTTTTATAATCCAGAGTGTTCTTGAAGTTGTAAGCCATAATTCGGAGCGTATTACCGTCAAAGGCTGATAAAGCGTCAACCTCTGCGCCGTAAATAATTCCGGACTTTGCGTTTTCAACGTTTACCTGCTTACTGCCGGCAAAAGCAGAAAGCTGCTTTGCAACGTGGAAGCTGACCGTCGGGAAGCCGTCAAACAAGCCTGCTGACAGATAACCCCAGGAGGAGAAATAGTCGCCGCCCTGCTCAATAAGCTGCTTGTTGAGTCTTGCGTCGTAAGCAGCCTGATATGTATAGCCTACCATTCTTGTGAGGAGCTGGTTATCGTCTGCACCGGAGTTTATACCCCAAAGCATTCTGCCCTCGTCAACACCGAAGATAAGGTTTTCAAGCCCTGCATCCTTGGCAGACTGCTGAAGATGGGCAATTGTCTCGGGCAGAGTGTATCCCTTTGTGTATTCACCGGGACGGTTGTCGTAAAACGAAGCGGAAAGGAAGCAGATTCGTGTACCCGTTACGCCTGTTTTATAGTTTGTGCCGTTGGCACAGTGATTTATAAAAATACGCTCGTCCCACAAGCCCTCGGTAACAACCATTGCGTGTGCACCGACAAAAACGTCCTCACCGATGTTTTTCTGCAGCGCATCAACCGTGTAGTCGTAAAGCTTGCAGTAAGCCTCGGCTGTTTTGGCGGGGTCACCGTCGGGTACCATAAACCAGTCGGAGTTTTCAAACTCGGTCATAACACCGAAGCGCCATGTGAGTACCTCTTCGGCGCCGAATTCGTCAACAAGTGCCTTTGCCATTGCTACCATATAGTCGTAATAAACGTCATAATCATCCGGCGGATAGAGGTTAGTGTCAAAATTTCCGCCCTTGAGCGCATTCTGTGAATATTTGAGCGGTACACTGCCGAGCTTGAGGTGAGGCTTTGCACCAAGCTCAAGAATGCCTGTGCAGTTCTCGATAAGCGGTGAAAAATCGTAATCGTCAAGCACGTCGTTGTTGAGCGGGTCAACAAACAGGTCGCGGTCTGCGTTGCCGCCTGTGCACTGCATAAGCTGAATATACTCAACAAACTCTAAAATATTGTATTTTTCGTTGATACGGGGGTTTGTAAAAAGATCCGTACCCTGCATATCCCATATATTGACGTTGCTTAGTGTATTCGGTACAGTTTCGCCGAGCTGTGATGTGTTAACGTCAAACTGATAATCGTTTGCAGATTCACCGCCCGAAGCAATAATACCGGGCAGAGCAATGAGCAGCGAAAGCAGGTAAGAAAAGAAATAGGTTAATGCTGACATAATGGAAGCTCCTTTAATCATTTTATATAACATTAGCACATACGGCGTTGTTTGTCTATATCGTTATATCTTTTTTTCTGTATTCACTCGGCGTTACGCCGTGTATTTTTTTGAATGTCTTTGTGAAATAGTTTACGTCAAGTATTCCGCATTGCTGTGCAACTGTCTGAATCTGCAGACCTGTTGAGGAAAGCAGGTCTGCGGCGTGTTCAATACGCTTTCTTGTTACAAACTCCGTGAGAGTAAGCCCTGTTTCTTTTCTGAAAAGAGCAGAAAGATAGCTCGGGTTAAGGCTTAACATAGTGCTGAGTTTTTTCAGCGACAGGTCAGCTGTAAGGTCATATTCAATGTTGAGTATAATCTGCTTTACGGGATGGGAATACTGCTTTACGGAGTGGTCACGCACAAGTGTTGCGTAGCTTCGTGCCATTTCTTTTTGTAGTGCGGAGCAGGCCTCAATCGAGTTTACCAGCTCAATCTTTTTTGCAAAGTCCGATGAAAGCGTGTCAATGTGAAGGGGATGAACTCCGCCTTTTTCCGCTGCCTTTCTTAAAAGAGTGTTCAGTATTATAGTGTAATTCTTAAAGCTTCTTACCGGGTCGGATATTCTCTGCTCGGGTCTTTTGCGCGAGGTATCGGAAAGCATGAGCTCCGCTTTATTGACCATTCCTTTTGCAACTGCATCAAGCAAGTCGTTTTCCTTGGCGTAACGCATTTCGAGCGTCTGTATACTCAGGTTTGCATCATCGTTTTGAAGTGTATTCAGGTGCTTGAAGTTTTTTTCAATTTCTGTTTTGCTTGCCGTTTGATGTACGGATTTTATGCGGAAGTTTTCAAGGTTACCCCAGAGCTTTTCTCCGAAGGCATTGAGTATTGCGAAAAGCGTACTCTCGTTTGTGAGGACAGGTATGTTGGTGAAATATTTTTCAATCTGCGAAAGAATTTCGGATTCGATATCGTAGTCTTCTGCCGCCTGCAAAAGCATCTGCTTTGTTATTTCAATATTAGTGTACGGACCGATAACGAGTGAAGTTTTTTGGGAACAGCCGGGCAATACTATAAATATATAGCAGCAGTAAAAGGTATCCGTTATTTTGTAAACCGTGTTATTTTCGGTATTTGTTATCGAAAAAAGGTTTTCGTAGTCGCTTTTCATTCCAAGGAAATCTCTCAGGCCAAGGTCTGCCTTGACCTTGGATTCTGCACCGTCGGTAAGAAAAACGGTATTAATATGAAAATTACGCAGTATACTAATAAGAAAGTCAAGCTCAGCCTGAAAGGTAAACAAATCCAACACACCGCCTTGTGTTTTTTCTGCTTTTATTATGCCTTATTTTACAAAGAATTTCAACACCTGAAAGCAAAAATAATACTAAAATTACTAAAAATATTACTCACTCAAAATAACGCTTATATTATAAAATGTATTTGTCAGGTTGATATTTTCAACAAAACAAATCACCTTACGGCGAATTTTTTATGAAAGTTGAGGAATTTCAATGAAAAAAGAAGTTCAACTCGATGCCAACGGCAAGCGTCCGTTCGGTATGCTCGACAAAGTTGCTTACGCAGCCGGCGATTTCGGCTGTAATATGAGCTTTGCGCTCAAGGGTACGGTTCAGACCTTCTGGCTCGTTTTTATGATGATGGAAACAGGTCTGCTGTCTGCATTGCTGCTTCTCGTTCAGATATGGGACGCTGTCAATGACCCGCTTATCGGTAATCTTATCGATAACGACAGGCGCAAGTACAAAATGGGTAAGTTCAAAACCTATATCTTTATCGGTGCCTGCGGTCTGCTTCTTGCCGGTGCGGCAGTTTTCCTTCCTTTTCCGAATGCAAGCGTAGTTGTAAAGGCTGTTCTTTTCGTTCTCGGCTATATCGTATGGGATGCCTGCTACACCGTTGCTAACGTTCCTTACGGTTCAATGCTTTCCCTTATCACTGAGGACAGCGGCGAAAGAGCACAGCTTTCCACATGGCGTTCAATCGGTTCAATGTTCGGTAACATCGTTCCTATGATTATCCTTCCCATGCTTATCTGGCAGAAGGTTACTTACGACGGAAGCGGTCAGTACCACACTAACCCTGTTACAGGCGAGGCATATAAAATCGGCGATCCTGTCCTTGACCCGATGACAGGCAAGCAGTTTGAAACTCTGCTTGGTGAGCGTGTGTTCTGGGCAGCCCTTATTATGGGTGTACTCGGCTTTATTGCTTTTATGTTCATGATTAAGAAGATTACCATCCGTGTTGACGAAAATACCGTCAAGACAAATGAGGGCGGCGAAAAGTTCAATATCATCAAGTCCTTCGGTAATTTTATGAAGAACAGACCTGCTGTCGGTACAACTGTTGCCGCTATGGGTATGTTCCTTGGTATGCAGTCTGCAACAACTGCAAACACAATTATGTTCGCAACCTACTTCCAGAAGGCATCAATGTCCGGTATTGTTCAGATGATTGGCTTCCTGCCTATGGTGCTCTTCCTTCCCTTTATCAAGAAGCTTGTCAACAAGTTCGGTAAGAAGGAAGCTTCCGTTGCGGGTACAATTGTTTCCGTTATCGGCGGTATAATTATGCTTGTTTTCCCGACTATCGAAAACCGTGATACAGCACTTATCGTTTATCTTGCCGGTCTTATCCTTTTCGGTATCGGTATGGGCGTGTACACCTGTGTTTGCTGGGCATTTATGGCAGACGCTATCGACTACAACGAGTGGAAGTTCGGCTCCCGTGAAGAGGGTACTGTTTACTCACTTCACTCCTTCTTCCGTAAGCTTGCACAGGGCATCGGTCCCTCAATCGTGCTTCTTATTATGGGCGTTCTCGGTTATGATTCCCAGCTTGGTACAATCGGTCAGAGCGTAGAAACGTCCCACAATATGTGCTGGCTTGTTGCAGGTCTTTACCTGTTCAGTGCTGTAGTTCAGTTTGTTGGTGTTACGTTCATCTATAATCTTGACAAGAAAACTCTTGAAAAGATGAATTCCGAGCTTGAAGCAAAGAGAAGCTCTGCAAAATAATTTAATCGGTTAAACAGAAATTTTGCCCGATGGATGTGAATCTGTCGGGCATTATATAAAAGGAGTAAAACAAATGAGAAATATTTTGAATTTCAATGCTAAATGGGCGTTTACAAAGCAGGCATCTGCAGTACCTGCCGAAATGCCTTCAGACTGGGTGTGGGTAAATCTTCCCCATTCCTGGAACGCTATCGACGGCCAGGACGGCGGCAACGATTACTACAGAGGCACCTGCTACTACGCAAAGAGTGTGGAAAGGCACGAGCTTCCCGAATCGGACAGACTCTACCTTGAAATAAAGGGTGCTAATTCTTCCGCAAAGGTTTATCTTAACGGCGAGGAAATTGCTTCACACGACGGCGGCTATTCAACCTGGAGGGTTGATTTTACCGATAAGGTTTCCGATAATAACCTTTTTGTAATCGCTGTTGACAACTCTGCAAACGACAGGGTTTATCCGCAGAATGCGGACTTCACCTTCTACGGCGGTCTTTACAGAGACGTTAATATTATCGGCGTAAGTGAATCGCACTTCGACCTTGATTATTACGGCGGCCCCGGTGTTATGGTAACACCCGAGGTTAAGGACACGGACGCAAAGGTAAAGATCGAGGTTTTCCTCAAAAATGCAAAGAAGGGTCAGAAAATCAGCTATAAGCTGACTGACAAAGAGGGTAACGAGGTTGCTTCAACCTACAGAGATTATGACGAAACAGCTGTTGAATTTATAATCAAAAACGTTCACCTCTGGCACGGCAGAAAAGACCCTTATCTTTACACAGCGGAGATTGCACTTATAGAAGACGAAAAGGTGCTTGACAATATCAGCACACGCTTCGGTTGCCGCACCTTTGAAATAGACCCCGAAAAGGGCTTTATCCTCAACGGCGAAAAGTATCCGCTGCGCGGTGTTTCCCGCCACCAGGACAGATGGGGCATTGGTAATGCACTCCTGCCCGAGCATCATAAAGAGGATGCCGAGCTTATCTATGAGGTAGGCGCAACCACAATCCGCCTTGCCCACTACCAGCACGACCAGTATTTCTACGACCTTTGCGACGAAATGGGCTTCATCCTCTGGGCTGAAATTCCCTATATTTCAAGCCATATGCCTTCCGGCAGAGAGAACACAATTTCCCAGATGAAGGAGCTTGTTGTTCAGAATTACA
>JAZOMP010000066.1:0-7596 GCA_045654045.1 Acutalibacteraceae bacterium | reverse complement strand
ATGCGTTACGGCTCACTCTTCGATGCAACACAGACAATGGTTGCAAAGATCGACGACGACACATACCAGGTACAGGTTGTTTCCTGGTACGACAACGAGAACTCCTACACAAGCCAGATGGTTCGTACAATCAAGTACTTCGCTGAGCTTGCCTAAGTTCTGAAACATCGGATAAAATCGCAAGAACGTAAAACGGACTGCTCTGACGGGCAGTCCGTTTTTGCTTGCCGTTTTTTCACCCACTCGACGTACCTTTGTACGCCTTCGGGGTGAAGAAAACGGCATCTTGCTGGTTTTATCTATGTTTCAATTTTAATGATAAGAATAGAGTCGTAAGACCATATAAAAAAGAACTGTCCGTACAGGCAGTTCTTTTTTTGTAATCAGTTTCTTATTACGTTTTCAGGCAACTCAACGGTAAACGTTGAGCCTTTGCCGGGCTTACTTTCTACGGTTATTTTACCTTTGCACAGTTCTACGATTTTGTGTGCAATCGAAAGCCCGAGACCCAAGCCCTTTGCGGTACTGTTGCGGTTTTCCGTGTAGTATTTGTCGAAAATACGCTGTGCATTTTCGGGGGACATACCTATACCCGTGTCGGATATTGTAACGTAAATTCTGTTATTGCGGATTTGAGAAGAAACTGAAATCTTGCCGTTTTCGGGCGTGAACTTTATGGCATTGTGGATAAGGTTAATCCAGATGTGCTGCATAAGGTCCTCATTGCCGAAATACATTATCTCGTTTATTCCGTCGCCAGAGAATTCAATATTCTTTGCCATCCAGTCGTTTGAAAACATTATTACACAGCGTCGAAGCTGCTCATCAAGCGGATATTGCTTCTTGTCTGTTATGATTTTCTGTGTGTCAAGCTGGGTAAGAAGAATAGTGTTGCTTGCCAGAGCGGTAAGGCGGGTGGATTCATCCGCAATAATCTTCAGGTATTTCTTTCTCGTTGCTTCGTCAAGGCTTTCATCCGTCAGCAGAAGCTGTGCAAAGCCGTTGATTGAAGCAATCGGTGTTTTGAACTCGTGTGAATAGCTGTTTACAAAGTCATTGCGGAACATCTGTACCTGGTTAAGGTCTTCGCTGAGTATATTCAGGTCTTTTGCAAGCTTTTTAAAAACGTCAAAGCGTGTAATATTGATTTTTGCGCCGTAGTTACCGCTTGCAAGGTGCTCTATCATATCGGAGATTTTTTCAAGGTGATTTTTTACAAGACGGTACTGCAGAATTTCGAATACGCCGAAAGCAAATATCCATACGGCAATAACTGCAGCGAATTGCATCCAGTCAATTTTTTCCTGGCTGGTGATATATTTGAGCGGCTCAACGGTCAGCATTGTAAAAATGCCCAGGCCTATGAGGATGAGTGTCTGAAGTAAGAACCATCTCAGCAGACTTCCGCTCAGGCGGATATCACGAGGTCTGATGTTTGATCGGAACCGCTTTTTGTTCTGCTGCTGTTTCATTTTCTGTATTCCTCGGCAACTTCAATTTTGTAGCCGAAGCCCTTGATGGTTACTATTTTAATTTCACAGCAGTTTTCAAGCTTGTTACGCAGGCGGTTAATGTGAGTTTTAATTGTGTCCTCTGTACATTCGGAGTCAAGACCCCATACCTCGTCAAGCAACTGCTTTTTGGTGAAGATTTTGCCGGGATATGAAAGGAATTTGTAAAGCAGGTCGAATTCCTTACGGGAAAGAACAATCTGCTCGCCGTCGTAGGTAACTATATGCTCTGCCTCGTCAATACAAAGCTTGCCTATGTTGATTTGTCTTTCGGTTGCAATCTTTGCGCGGCGCAGAAGTGCGCTTATTCTCAATAACAGCTCATCATAGTCAACAGGCTTTGTAACGTAATCGTCCGCACCGAGGTTATATGCCTCACGCTTGTCCTGAAAAGCCTGTTTTGCTGTGAGAAGCAGTATGGGCATATTGAAGCCCTCACTTCTGACTCTGCTGAGCAGCTCCATCCCGTCCATATTGGGCATCATAATATCGCTTACAATAAGGTCGACGTGGCGTGAATAAATAACGTCCAATGCATCAAAGCCGTCTTCCGCACAGACTACGTCATAGAAGGGCTTGAGCCTTGCTTGCGTGAGAAGCTGGGTGTTTTTATTGTCCTCAACAACAAGGATTACTGCCATACCGTAATTCCCCCTTCGGAATTTGTAAACAAAATGTTACCGATTAACCCTATATTAACACTATTGTAACAAAATTGCAACATAGAGTTTACCTTGGTATTACTTTGGCTTTACTTGCCTGTTACTTTTTACGGTTATTATAAACTCAAACAGGATTGATGTTTCAACAATGCCTTTCTATATTTCCCTTTTATTATGTCCCGCCCCCTAGGGACTAAAAGCAGAAAAACGACCGCAGCTTTGTACCGGCTGCGGTCGTTTTTTCTTTTTGTTTATATGTTGAACACAAAAAGTGACGCAGGCTTTTCGCCTGCGCCACTTATACAATACATAATTATTCTGCTTCGTCGATAAGCTTTTCGAGTGCAGCGAGCTTTACGGCAATACAAACAAGCTGCATTGCATCTCTCAACTCGTCAAGCGAAGGATAGGAGGGAGCAATACGGATGTTTGTGTCGTTTGGGTCAAGCCCGTAGGGGAAGGTTGCGCCTGCGTTTGTTAGCACAACACCTGCAAGGCGGCACAGCTCAACAACACGCTTTGCACAGCCGTGCATAACGTCAAGGCTTACAAAGTAGCCGCCGTTGGGATGAGTCCAGTCTGCAATACCAAGACCCATAAGGTCGCGGTCAAGCGTTTTGAGAACGATGTCAAACTTGGGCTTGAGGATAGCGGCATGGCGCTTCATATATTCTCTCATGCCGTTTGCATCCTTGAGGACTCTTGCGTGGCGGAGCTGGTTGATTTTATCGTGGCCGATAATCTGTGTGTTCATACGCTGCTTGATCATACGGATATTGTTTTCGGAAGCGGAAAGCACGGCAACGCCTGCACCGGGGAAGCTGATTTTGGAGGTCGATGCAACCTCGATTATCATATCCTCTGTGCCGTTTTTCTCTGCCTCAGGGAAAATGTTGAGAAGAGAATCGCCATCGGTTGTGATATCGTGAACGAAATAAGCGTTGTCCCAGATGATTCTGAAATCGGGTGCGGCGGGCTTGAGTGCGGCAATGCGGCGGACTGTTTCGTCGGAGAAGGTGTAGCCCTGGGGATTGGAGTACTTGGGAACGCAGAACATACCCTTGACTGAGCTGTCCTTTACAAGCTCTTCAAGCACGTCCATATCGGGGCCTGTTTCGAGCATCGGAACGTTTATCATTTCGATATCGAAGTACTCAAGAATGGAGAAGTGTCTGTCATAGCCGGGTACGGGGCAGGCAAACTTGATTTTGCCCTGCTGCATCCACGGTTCTGCACCTGCGCCCTTGACCATACACTGTGAAATGTAGTCAAACATTATATTGAGGCTGGAGTTACCGCAGACAATAATATTGTCGTTCTTTACGCCAAGAGCCTGTGCGAATATTGTTTTGCATTCATCAAGACCGGTAAGGTTACCGTAGTTACGGCAGTCTGTGCCGTCGAGAGCTTTGTAGCCGTTGAGGGCGTTTACGCTGTCGAAAATATCCAGCGACATATCCAGCTGTGCAGGGCTGGGCTTGCCGCGAGCCATGTTGAGGTCAAGACCTCTTGCTCTGAACTCGTCGTATTGCTGCTTTACTTCTTCAAATTCAACTCTCAGCTGTTCGGCGGAGAGGCTGTTGTATAAAGACATTTTATCACCTGTGTTTACGGGAATTATAATTACCCATTATACTTTCATTTTATTTATTTTCAATTAATAATACTATATCAGATTGGCTTTTGCAAGTTTAATTTCGTTTTCCGTCACTTTTGTTGCAAAATTCGGCTATATGTGCTATTTTAATAAGAGGTTTGAAACAAATTTATGCAAGACGGACAAACAAACTATTCATTTTCGGGGGATATAAAGCCTTGAAGGACAGCCTGAAAACTTACGAGAGAGTGTGTGTTGCTGCGGCAAGGTGGCTTCTGCACAATGATTTAAAGCTGGTCTGCTGCGAAAACAACGAGCTGGGAGAGCGGTTTGAGAAAGACTTTACTCTGCCTGACCTTGAAGAAACAAGGGGCGAAACCTTTGTCAGTGATGACGGAGAGATAGTTTTTGTTATGCAGAGCTGTCTGCGCCTGCCTGCAAACAGGAGTGTCAGCGGCAGGGCGCAGTCTTTTGTTATTCTGCGCTACGTGCGTGCATATTATGACGATTTCGGAAATGTATATAAATATGAAACTCTCGGATATAATTATTAACTGTATTTTACAACATATCTTTTGTTTGCAAAACCCGTACGGTTGCCGTAATTTACCCTGTACCAGTCGCCGTCCTCTCCGATTATAAGCAGTCTTTCCCCTGCGGCGGCACGGGTAATTATCGGAGCGGTCACACTCGGTGCTGAACGGATATTAAGTGACCCGCTTGTGATATTCACAACACCCACCTCGTTGCCTACGGGCTCGACAAAGGGTACGCCGAAATACTCGGCAACGCTACGCGCAAGCTCACGGGCTATGGGGTCTATATTGTCAACAATCCAGTCGGCGTCCTCCTCATTGTCGTGGTAGGCGATTTCAACGAGTACGCTCGGCATAGTCGGCTGACGCACTTCACCCAGAGCCGTTGTTGCCCTTATGTCAACAAGCTCGGGGTAGGGGTAAATGCTTTTAAAATTTTCTGCAATAATTTCAGCGAAACGCTTGCCGTTACGGCTTGTGGGGTAGTAAAATACGTCTGTGCCCATAAGAGTGCCGTACATTCCGTCAGGCGAAGCGTTGGAGTGGATTGCAAGGTAGAGATCGTAGCCGCCTGCATTGCCCTGGCGGATAGAGCTTGCGGCAGTCATATCGGGCGTGTTTCTGCCGAAGGATATGCCGCTTGCCTCAAGGTACGGTTCCATTGCGTCCGCGACGAGATTCATATAGTATTCTTCCGTGCCGCCTAAAACGTAGAGGTTGCTCTGCTGTGTTGACGGACTTAAATATACGCTTGGCATAAAAAATACCTCCAATTTTGTTCTGTATCAGTTTATGCCAATACGTGAGATTTGTGAAATAATGTGTTTTGAAAATTACAGTTTGTCGGAGACAAACTGTTAATGAAAAATGAATAATGAAGTTGCATACGCTGATGAATAATGAATAATAAAGGAAGGCCTACGCCCTTACCCAATATAATATAATTCGGGTGCGGGTGTCCCGCCCACAATTATTCATTCTTCACTATTCGTTATTCATTCGCAACAATTTATTGTTGCGCTTAACTGTAAACTGAAAGGTAAAACGTATGAACATAGCTATCCCACAAAACATAATCTCCGTAATGAAGCTGCTTGAAGAAAGCGGCTTTGAGGCGTATGCCGTGGGGGGCTGTGTGAGGGATTCTTTACTTGGCAGAAAGCCATACGACTGGGACGTTTGTACCTCTGCTCTGCCTGAAGAAACCCTGGCGGTTTTTGAAAGTTTCCGCACGATTCCGACCGGTATCAAGCACGGCACGGTAACCGTAATTGCCGACAGCCCTGTTGAAATCACAACCTTCCGTATTGACGGCGAATATCTCGACAACCGCCGTCCGAGCGAGGTCAGCTTTACCCGTACCCTTGCCGACGACCTCTGTCGCAGGGACTTTACCGTTAACGCTATGGCGGCAGACAAAAACGGTGTTATAACCGACCTGTACGGCGGTAAAGAGGATTTGCAGAAAAAAATCATACGCTGTGTCGGCTGTGCGCAAAAACGCTTTGATGAGGATGCACTGCGCATTATGCGTGCCCTGCGCTTTGCCGCAACACTCGGGTTTGAGCTTGAGGAAAGCACGGCGAAAGCGGTGATTGAACAAAAAGAGCTTCTTAAAAATATAGCTGTTGAGCGTATAAGGGTTGAAACGGATAAGCTGCTTCTTGGCAAATGTGAGGATATACTTTATAATTACCGTGAGGTTTTCGGTGTGTATATTCCCGAAATTCTCATAACCCGCGAAGCCGCAAGTAAAATATCGTGTGCCGACCAGGAAATTGAAATCAGGCTTGCACTTCTGCTGCAAAATCTTGCTCCCGAAACCGCAAAAGCCGTGCTCAGGCGCCTGCGCTACAGCAACAGCGTTGTAAATGCTGTTGCCGGGCTGCTTGAAAGCAAGGATATGGTTGTTGGTAATACTTTACCTGCCGTAAAACGTCTGCTCAATGCTTTTGGCGAGGAAAACGCCAAACGGCTTGTCAGATTCAGAAGGGCAAACGGTAGTGTAACACCGGAAACGGAAAAGGAAATACTTTCTGCTATTAATAATGTAATCGACAATAACGAATGCTATTCCCTTTCGACGCTTGCTGTAAACGGCTCGGATTTGTCCGCCATAGGCATTAAGGGCAGAAGAATAGGCGAAACGCTCAACGCTTTGCTTGAAGAGGTTATTGACGGAAAAGTGAAGAATGTGAAACAAGATTTGATTGATAAACTGTAATTTGAAAAAGCATATAAGCAATTCAGCACCCGGTGAAATGGGTGCTGTTGCTTTTTGTTAATACTTTATTAATAATTATATGTTAAACTACGTTAAGTTATTTGTGTCACTATGCCCTTGGGGCGACGGAAAGGCTGTAACTCCAATGAAAATCTCTGTTCTTCTTGCCGCATACAACGGCGAAAAGTACATATCTCAGCAGATTTCTTCTATTCTTCCCCAGCTTGGAGAAGATGACGAGCTGATTATTTCGGACGACAGCCACAACGGCAACACGCTTGCCGCTGTTGAATCTTTTCTGTCTGACAGCCGCGTTAAGTACGTCAAGGGACCGCAAAAGGGCGTTGACGCCAACAAGGAATTCCTTTTCGGTGTCTGCACGGGCGACGTTGCTTTTTTGTGCGACCAGGACGATGTGTGGATGCCCGATAAGGTCGAAAAGGTTATGGCACAGATACATTCGGGCGCAGGCTGTGTGCTTCACAACGCATACCTCACCGATTCTTTCCTCAAAAAAACGGGGCAGACCCTTTTCGGCACAAGAAGTGCAGGCAAGGGTATAGTCCGCAACATACTGAAAAACTGCTATACGGGCTCGTGTATGGCTCTTACACGTCAGGCTTTTACCGCCGCGTTGCCGTTTCCGAAGGACATACCTATGCACGACCAGTGGCTCGGTCTTGTCTGCGAAAAAACGGTTAAAACCGTGTTTCTTGACGAACCGCTTATCCTCTGGCGCCGTAACGAGGGCAGTATGACGGGCGGGCGGACAAGCCTTACACAAAAAATTAAATGGAGAATTTCCATAATCAAGAATATCTTGACTTATTTTCACCGATAATCCGAAAGGAATGGTATAAATTAACGTTAAAGTAACGGGCTGCATTGTTACACACAACAATATGAGCAGCATAGATGAGACGGTTTCAACCCTGCTTGAGTACACCAGGGGTGTGGATTTTGAGCTTTTTACGGTTGATAATCTTTCAACGGACGGCACACCGGACCATATAAAGAAAACCTACGGTGCGGTAAAGGTTATCGAGCCCGGCACAAACAAGGGCTT
>JAZOMP010000065.1:0-8647 GCA_045654045.1 Acutalibacteraceae bacterium | reverse complement strand
GGGAAAATCAAAGACGCTATGAGCAGAGTTGAAGAAACCAACGCACAGGTTACCGAAATTACAGACAGCCTTAAATCAATGCTTTCAAACCTTTCTTCGGAAAAAGCAAAGATTAAAAACAGAATAGACGAGCTTGTTCTGAATACAAAAATTTAATATCTGAAATATTCTGAGCGAAAAATAATCAAACTCAACATTTTTATCGTTACCATAAAAACAGAGCAAACGGGAGAAATAAAGAGAAAACACGAGGAAAACGGAGCATACCAAAAATCGGCTCGGGTTTGCGCTGAGTTTTTGCGAAAAAATTTTAAAAAATTGTTGACATTTGCCGTTTTTCGCTCTATATTTATCTTAATTTAATCTTAATAAAATTAAGGATTTTTCAGTGAGGGGCTGCATAATTGGAAAACAACGTTATCATTGATCTGAAAAATATATCCGTTTCTTACGACGGAGAACCAATACTTAAAGACTTGAATCTCTACATCCGCGATAAGGAGTTTATCACCTTTCTCGGTCCTTCGGGTTGCGGTAAAACAACAACCCTGCGTGTAATTGCGGGCTTTATCGAGCCGGATGGCGGAGATGTCATTTTCTATAATAAACGAATTAATGGTGTACCTCCTCACAAAAGGCAGGTTAACACCGTTTTTCAGCGTTATGCGCTTTTTCCGCACCTTAACGTTTACGAGAATATTGCCTTCGGTTTGCGCCTGAGAAAGGTCAGCAACAAGGAAATCAAGCAGACCGTTACAGATATGCTTGCTCTCGTAAATCTCAAGGGCTTTGAAAAGCGTAATATACAGTCTCTTTCGGGCGGTCAGCAGCAGCGTGTTGCCATTGCCCGTGCCCTTGCTGTTAAGCCCAAGGTTCTTCTGCTTGATGAGCCTTTAGGTGCTCTTGACCTTAAACTGCGTAAGGATATGCAGGTTGAGCTCAAGAAGATTCAGCAGCGTCTTGGCATAACGTTCATTTACGTTACGCACGACCAGGAAGAGGCTCTTTCAATGTCTGATACTGTTGTCGTTATGGATAACGGTGTAATTCAGCAGATAGGCACACCTCTTGATATCTATAACGAGCCTAAAAATGCCTTCGTTGCCGATTTCATAGGCGAGAGTAACATTCTCGACGGCGTGATGATTGACGACTGCCTTGCAGAGTTTTCGGGTCACCGTTTTGAGTGTCTTGATAAGGGCTTTGGTAAGAATGAGGCGGTTGATGTTGTTGTCCGTCCTGAGGACGTTGACGTTGTTGAGCCCGAAAAGGGTATGCTCTGCGGTGTCGTTACTTCCGTTACCTTCAAGGGTGTCCATTTTGAAATTATTGTCGATATCGGCGGCTTCAACTGCATGATTCAGACTACCGACTATCAGCCCGGGGGTGCAAAAATCGGTCTGTATATCGAGCCTGACGCAATTCACATTATGAAAAAATCCGCTTATTCGGGTCTTTACGGCGACTACAGCTCCTTCAGCGAAGAGTTTGACGAGCTTTCCGACCCCGAGGAGGTGGAGGAGGAATGAGCAGCCGTTCTCTGAAATCAAAGCTTGTTGCTTCTCCCTATATTGTCTGGTCAGCTATTTTTGTAATTGCCCCGCTTATTTTCGTTGCCTATTATGCATTTACCGATTCAAGCGGTGCATTTACTCTTGAAAATATTTCCGAGCTCAGTAAATACACAACTACATTCCTTCGTTCAATCTGGTTCGGTATAGTTGCGACAATAATCTGCCTGATTATTGCCTTTCCGCTTGCCTATTTCATTTCTCAGAAAACCGAAAAGGTACAGCGCACACTCGTGCTTCTTGTTATGCTCCCTATGTGGATGAGCTTTCTTATCCGTACTTATTCTTGGATGGCTCTTCTGCAGGACACTGGTATCATAAACTCGTTCCTTGTTAAAATCGGTATTGACCCCGTGCATATGATTAATACGCAGGGTGCAGTTATCCTCGGTATGGTTTACAATTTCCTGCCCTTTATGATAACACCGATTTATTCTGTTATGGCAAAGCTTGACCACAGTATGATCGAAGCCTGTCAGGATCTTGGCGGCAACCGTCTTACCTGCGTTCGCCGTTGTATAATTCCTATGAGCATGCCCGGCGTTGTTTCAGGCATAACAATGGTCTTTGTCCCGTCCGTAAGTACCTTCTATATTTCTCAGAAGCTTGGCGGCGGTTCGTTCGACCTTATAGGCGACGTTATAGAAAGACAGTTCCAGCAGTCTTATAACTATAATCTCGGTGCGGCAATTTCGTTTGTGCTGATGATTCTTATCCTTATCTGTATGGCGGTTATGAACCGCTTTACGGGCGACGAGGAGATGGCGATATGAAAACAGCTTCAAGAATTTATATTGCTCTCGTCTTCCTCTTCCTCTATGCACCGATTTTTGTGCTTATACTGTTTTCTTTCAATTCAACAAGCAGTACAAGCGTTTTTTCAGGCTTTTCACTTGAGTGGTATAAGGCTATACTTGAAGACGAGGCTACGCTCAAATCGCTTTATAATACGGTTATTCTCGCCGTTGCTTCTTCCCTTACCGCAACTGTGCTCGGTACTGCAGCTGCAGTCGGTATAGACCGCTTCAAAAAGGGACCTGCCCGTTCAGGTGTAATGGCTGTTACGAATATCCCGATGATGAATCCCGAAATCGTTACAGGTATTTCAATGATGCTGCTGTTTGTTTTTGTCGGCAGACTTATCAATACGGATTCGGTGCTCGGCTTCGGTACGCTGCTTATTGCTCACGTTACATTCAGCCTGCCTTACGTAATCCTCAATGTTCTGCCTAAACTCAGACAGACCGACCGTAACCTTGCCGAAGCGGCGCAGGATTTGGGTTGCAAGCCCGTTGCGGCGTTTTTCAAGGTTGTTCTGCCTTCCATTATGCCCGGTATCTTAACGGGTATGATTATGGCTTTTACACTTTCGCTTGACGATTTCATAATCAGCTACTTTACAAGCGGTCCCGGCTTCCAGACGCTTCCCATAGCCATTTTCTCAATGACTAAGAAGCGTGTCAAGCCTGATATGTATGCTCTTTCCGCTCTCATCTTTGTGAGCATTCTTGTTCTTCTTATTCTCTATAATCTTGCCCAGGCAAAGAGCGAGGAGAAAACGAAGAAAAAGAAATAACACTTCCTTCCGAAAGGAGTTGCATATTTTGAAAAGAATACTGGCATTAGTTTTCGCTGTGCTTATCTGTTTTTCATCTGCTGTCTGTGCCCTTGCCGCAACGCAGAGTGATATTAACGCACTCAGGGGTACAACGCTCTATGTCTATAACTGGGGCGAATATATTTCTGACGGCGCAGATGATACACTTGACGTCAATAAGGCTTTTGAAGAAAAGTACGGTATCAACGTTGTTTACGATACCTTCGACAATAACGAGGTTATGTACTCCAAACTCAAAAGCGGCGGCGTTTCTTACGATATCGTAATTCCGTCCGATTATATGATTCAGCGTATGATAAATGAGGATATGCTCGAAAAGCTTGATTTTTCAAACATTCCCAATTTTGAATATATCCCCGATAAATACCGCAACCTTGCTTTTGATCCCAAAAACGAATATTCCGTGCCTTATACAGTCGGTATGGTCGGCTTGATTTATAATTCCGCTATGGTTGACGGTGTGCCGGACAGCTGGTCTGCATTGTGGGATAAGCAGTATAAGGGTCAGATTCTGATGTTCAATAATCCCCGTGATGCTTTTGCCGTTGCACAGAATCTGCTCGGAATGGATTACAATACAGAGTCCGTAATGTCGTGGAAGGTTGCCGCAGAGCTTCTCAAGGAGCAGAAGCAGATTTCTCCCGTTTACGTTAACGATGAAATTTTCCTTAAAATGGAAACGGGCGAGGCCGCCTTCGGTGCTTATTATGCAGGTGATTTCCTCACAATGAAGGACAATAACCCCGACCTTGAGTTTGTTTATCCCCGGGAGGGCACAAACTATTTTGTTGATGCTGCCTGTGTGCTTAAGGGTAGCAAAAACAAGCTCGCTGCAGAGCTTTACATCAACTTCTTACTTGAACCAGATGTAGCTCTTGCAAATGCAGAATATATCTGCTACGCAAGCCCACATACCGGTGTTTATACAAACCCTGAATACACATATTTTGAGAATGAGATTCTCTATCCTGCAGACGATAATTATAAAACACAGAGCTATCTTAATTTGTCACCCGAAACACTCGAGCTTATGAGCTCACTCTGGGACGATGTCAAAAACTTCAACACCGAAGAGGGCTCAAGCAATTACGATTTCTTCTTTGGTGACGGTGAGCTCGGTTCTGCAAACGGTGCGGCTTCTCTCACACCTGAGGGCACGAAATATCTTGTATATATTCTTGTTTTTGCGGCTGTCTGCTTCGCTTATATCATTTTCCGCTATGCGAGAAAGAAGTACAGAGAAAGCGTTAAATAACTGCGGTTTTAAGCAAGCGGTTTTGCTTAAAAACCTTAGAAATAGTTAAAAAAAGTTCAAAATTGGCATAAAATGTGTTGATTTGAGTAAGCAAATATGGTAAAATAAGGGCGTTACAAGAGGTAACGCTCTTATATTTTTGCGTGAGGTGGTTATATATGAAGTACACTGTTAACAAAACCAATTTCCGTGATTTCAGTTTTTATGAGCTCAACAAGCGTGAGGGCAGGGCATATTTTATTCCCTTTTCCGACAAAGAAACCCTTGAAAAGACCGATTTCCGCAAGGAACGTTTTTCAAGCGACCTTGTCAGAGTGCTCTCGGGCGAGTGGGAGTTTAAGTATTATGCCCATGCGGCAGATCTTCCCGTAAACTTCGATACAGAAAAGACGGAGTTTGATAAAATTACCGTTCCCTCAACCTGGCAGAGAACGGGATACGAACCGCCCGTATATCTTAACTGCCCCTATGAAATTGAAACAAAGCCGCCCGCATTGCCGGAGGATATGTCTGCCGGTGTTTACCGCAAGACCTTCGAGGTAACCGATACGGATAAGGTTTTTCTTCTCAATTTCCTCGGCGTATGTCCGTGCATTGACCTTTATGTAAACGGTGAATACGCAGGCTACAGCGAAGGCTCACATAACACAGCAGAATTCGATATTTCTTCTCTTATCAAGAAGGGTGAAAATGAAATTCTTGTTGTTATCCACAAGTGGAGTGTAGGTACATTCCTTGAGTGCCAGGATATGTTCCGTGAAAACGGTATTTTCCGTGACGTTCTTCTTTGCGAATTTCCCAAAACGTATATTAACGATTTCTACCTCAGGACAGCCAGAAAAGCAGACGGCTATTCACTCAACGCTACAGTAAGTGTTGTAGGTGACAGAGAAGGTTATACTGTTGAAATTCTTGCAAAAGATAAAAACGGCGGTGTTCTTTTCAATGACGAGGCAGACGTCAATATTCCGATGAATTTCTACGACCTTGACGTAGAGGAGTGGAGCGCTGAAATTCCTGTTCTTTATGAGGTATATATTACCCTTAAAAAGGATGGTAAGCCCGTTGAAACTCTCCGTTCATATCTTGGCTTCAAAAACGTGCGAATCAACAAGAACGTTTTCCTTTTCAACGGTGAAAAGATTAAGTTTAAGGGTGTAAACCACCACGATACACACGAGAAGACAGGTTATGTTATGACTGTTGAGGACCTTGAAAAAGACCTTGTTCTTATGAAGAAACTCAACGTTAACGCAATCCGCACCTCTCACTATCCGCCTGACCCGCATCTGCTTATGCTTGCCGATTACTACGGCTTCTATGTGGTTGATGAAGCAGATATTGAAACCCACGGCTGCGGCTGTTCGCCCCACAACAGAATCAATCTTATCAGCAGTGATATGAAGTGGGCGCCAAGATATATCGACCGTTGTGTAAGAATGTATAACAGAGACCGTAATCATGCCTGTATCACAATGTGGTCACTCGGTAACGAAGCCGGCGGCATCAAGTGTCACGATGCTTGCTACGATGTGCTTCGTAAGCTTTGCCCTGAAATCCCCGTTCATTATGAAGGTGCCTGTCGTTCACCCAGACTCGGCTACGACGTTATTTCCGAGATGTATACACATCAGGATGACGTAACCAAGGTAGGTGAGGGTACGAGAGGCAAGCTCTTCCGTCAGAAGCCCTTCCTCCTTTGTGAGTAAGCACACGGTATGGGCGTAGGACCCGGCGGTATGGAGGACTACTGGCAGATATTCTACAAGTATGACAACCTTATGGGTGGTTGTATCTGGGAATGGGCAGACCACGCAGTTTATCATGAGGACGGACCGTACAAGTACACCTACGGCGGCGACCACGGCGAAAGAAAGCATGACAGCAACTTCTGCGTTGACGGTCTTGTTTATCCCGACAGAACGCCTCATACGGGTGCTTTGCAGATGGCTAATATCTACCGTCCCCTTCGTGTTAGACATACAAGAGGCAACAGCTTTGCCTTCCTTAATACCAACCGTTTCAGAGCTTCAGATTACCTTACCGTAAAATGGACACTTCTCAAGAATGGTGTTGAAATCAAGGGCGACGAGTTTGTTCCCGATATCGCACCCAAGGCTGAGCGTGTTGTAAGGCTTGCCCTTCCCAAGATTAATCCCGATTTTGAATATCACATAAACTTTGACTATTATGACGGTGACGAAAGAATAGCAACAGAGCAGGTTGCTCTCAACGAAGTTTACACCAAGTTTATCCGCAAGAACTGTACGGATATTTCCGTTGAGGAAAAGGACGATGTCCTTGAAGTCAAGTTCAACGGCGGTAAGGCCTGCTTCAGTATGGAAACAGGCGATTTCGTTAGCTATGAATTCGGCGGCAAGCAGATGTTCAATACTGCACCCGTAAGCGGCAGAACGCTTGTTCCCAATATTTTCCGTGCAATGACCGATAACGACAAGCTCCATATGGGCAAAAAGTGGATTTCAAACGGCTATGATAAGTACACCGTTAAGCTTGACGAAATCAAGTACAGCCTTGAATACAACGAGGTAGAAATTGAAACAGAGCTCTACCTCATGAAGGGCACGAAGAAGATTTTCGAGGCTGAAATCGAGTATGTAATCAAGGGTAACGGATCCGTTAAAATCAAGGCTGAAATCGAGCCCGGCAGATTCTTTGTTGAAGACGATCTGCAGCGCTTCGGTCTTATGTTTGAGCTTCCTGTCAGCTTTGAAAATGTTGAGTACTTCGGACTAGGCGATTGTGAAAATCTTCCCGATTTCAAGGCTCAGTCCAGACTCGGTATCTATTCAACAACTGTCAGCGAAATGCACGAAAACTATATCTTCCCGCAGGATAACGGAAACCATGGTGAAACACGCTGGATGAAGATTACCGATGCAGACGGCGACGGCTTGCTCTTCTGCAACAGCAAGGGTAACTTCAATTTCAGCGCGCACCACTACACCCAGAAGCTTCTTCATGAGGCTCAGCATCAGGAAGATGTTCGCGATGAGAACACAACCGTTGTCTGTGTCGATGGCTTTGTAAGAGGTGCCGGTACAGCAAGCTGTGGTCCCGATACGCTCAAGAAGTATTGCTTCAGCGCAAAGAACGGTCTCAAGTTCCGCTTCTCAATTCTTCCCATCAGTGAAGGTAATGACGAATAAATGAAATTTTCCGGTTGTTTAATTGCCAGCGATTATGACGGCACCCTCTATAATAACGAGGGTGTCGTCACCCCGCAGGTAAGAGAAAAAATAGCATATTTTATTGCTAACGGCGGCAGATTTACCGTTTCTACTGGCAGAACGGTGCAGGGCTTTCACGCGTACGAAAGCGCCTATATAAATGCACCTGTGCTTCACGGTAACGGTTCAACCTGTTACGATTATGCGACAGATAAGCTTGTTTTCGGCGATTCCGTCGGCGAAGAGATTTTTGATGCACTCAGAAGTATTGTAAAGGTCTTTCCTGAAGCTGCAATTGAAATGTACGGCTTCTATAATACTTACGTTATAAATAACTGCGAAAAATCTCATCATCACTTTACAAGTCAGAACATAGAGTACAGCGTTATAAATGACCCGTCCGAAGCTCAGACTCCTTGGCAGAAGGTTATGATTTATCACGAAACTGATTCTGTGAAAATTCAGTCCTTCCTGCAGGAAAATCACCCTGAGGTGCACTTTCTTCCCACAACTGGGACGTATATCGAAATTATGAAGCCCGGTGTAGATAAAGGAAGTGGTCTGTTGAAGCTTGCTGATTCTCTCGGTATCGACCACTCAAAGGCTTTTGCAGTGGGTGACGGCTTTAACGATAAGGAAATGCTTGTTGCCGCCGCTATAGGCTTTGTACCTTGTAACGGCAGTGAGGAAGCGTTAAGTGTTGCTGACAGGGTAGTGCGTTCCAACGATGACGGTGCCGTAGCACACGTAATTGAAATTCTTGACGAAATGTTTTAAAAACCATTTGACTTATTTCTTCGGCTATGGTATATTACTATAGCCGAAGATATTCCAGCACGCCGGTGTGGCGAAATCGGCAGACGCAAGGGACTTAAAATCCCTCGGTGGCAACACCGTACCGGTTCAAGTCCGGTCACCGGCACCAGAAAAACCTCGTTCTTATGAACGAGGTTTTTTCAATGATATGCGTTCATGTCGGAACGGGTGATATATCTTCGATATGATATCGCTC
>JAZOMP010000064.1:0-14129 GCA_045654045.1 Acutalibacteraceae bacterium | reverse complement strand
GGTAAGACCGACAGCAAATGCTGCCTATTGGAAAGTAAAATAAAATATTAAAATTGATAAACGGCAGAGTTTAAACCAGCATATAAATCCGCCGTTTATGAATGTATATGGTTTATTACTCTTTGAAATAGGCGGCATTTGGGGTGCGCTTCGCACCGACAAACTGTAATTTACATAAACTTTTCAATTATCGGCAGGATATCCATCAGCCTCATCAGCTGTATTGCCTCGTCGGCTTTCCGTCTTCTCTGCGGGCTGAGCAGGGGCTTAAGGGCGGCGATGAGACGCATGCGTTCATCGTCACCCTTGCTTTGCAGCAGCGGCATAAGCTCAATGAGCTTTGCTATCATCTGTGGGTCGATACCGCCAAAGGGATCGGCGGCGTTGTCTTTACCGCCGTCGCCGCCCATAAACTGCTGCGCCATATCGGATAGGTTACCCATTTCCTCCTCACTCAGTGAAGAGAGAATACTGCCGATATCTTCAAAATTCATTTTTTGCCGCCAATCTTTTTCATAAGCTCCTGCGCCTGCGGAGATTTAAGCAGGGCTTCCAGAGCTTTTTTGTCCTGCAAAACGTTCTGTACCCTTTGCCTCTGTTCGGGTGTTATTTTGTTCTGTAATATGTCCTGTGCCATATTGCTATCTGGGCTTGAGCCCTTTGAATTCATAAGCAGCTTTAAAAGCTGGTCTGGTGAGAAATTGCTTGTGCTCATTGAAATCACCGCCGTTATATGTTATATTCTTTACATCAGTTTATGCTTGAAGTGGTGATTTGTATGACTAAAATTCTTGTTGTTTCCGATTCCCATGCAGATGAATGGAAGCTCAACGATGCAATCCGGGCCGTACCCGATGCAAAAATTGTTTTTCACCTCGGTGACGGTGAGCATGAGGCGAGGCTTATTGCGCGAAGACACGGCACAAAATTTTTCCATCTCGTTCAGGGCAACTGCGATTACAGGAGTGAATTGCCGACAAGCGTTGTTGACATTGTCGAGGGCAAACGCATTTACGCCTGCCACGGTCACAGCCACCTTGTAAAATACGGTACGGCTGACCTTGTTGCCGCCGCAAAGGAAAACAACTGCTGTGTTGCATTATACGGCCACACCCACCAGCCCGTTGCAGAATACGTTGACGGCATACTTCTTTTTAATCCGGGTAGCATAAAACAGGGCTGTTTCGGCACAATTGATATAGCAGAAAACGGAATTTTGCCCGTTTTACGCAAATTGCCGTAACTTTTTTCCTGAAAACACTTGAAAAAAATATATATGTGTATTAAAATAAATTGAATTCCAATGTTCAGAAATAATTTTTCGGAGGAAATAAAAAATGGTATCAGCAGGCGATTTCAGAAACGGCATTACCTTTGAGATGGACGGCAACGTTTACCAGATCATTGAGTTCCAGCACGTTAAGCCCGGTAAAGGCGCTGCTTTCGTTCGTACAAAGATTCGTAACGTTATTGCAGGCTCCGTTACAGAGCGTACATTCAACCCCACAGAAAAGTTCCCCACCGCTTACATCGAGCGCAAGGAAATGGAATACTCCTACAACGACAGCGGTCTTTACTACTTCATGGACCCCGAAACCTACGATATGGTTCCGATCGGTGAAGACACTCTCCCCGACAACTTCAAGTTCGTCAAGGAGAACGAGACCTGCCGTATTCTTTCCTACAAGGGTAACGTTTTCGGCGTTGAACCCCCCACAACAGTTACTCTTCAGGTAACACAGACTGACCCCGGCTTCGCAGGCAACACAGCTACAAACGCTACAAAGCCCGCTACACTCGAAACAGGTGCAGAGGTTAAGGTTCCTCTCTTCATCGAAGAGGGCGAAATGATTATCGTTGACACCCGTACAGGCGAGTACACAAGCAGAGCATAATTTTATCTATTATAAAGGGAGGCAATTACCATGGCAATGACATTGACTGAAAAGGCTGCATACATCAAGGGCCTTGCAGACGGTCTCAATCTTGATGCAGACAAACCCGAAACAAAAATCATCAACGCACTTCTCGACCTTGTTGACGATATGGCTCTCTCGGTCTGTGACCTTGAAGACGAGCTTGCACTCGTAGGCGAGCAGGTTGACGCTGTTGACGAGGACCTCGACGCTCTTGAGTCCTATGTCTACGACGATGATGATTGCGATTGCTGCTGTGACGACGATTGCGACTGCTGCGACGACGACTTCTTCGAGGTCGAGTGCCCCGCTTGCGGCGAAATCATCAACGTTGACGAGGGTATCCTTGAAAGCGGCAGCATTCAGTGCCCCAACTGCAACGAAAACCTCGAGTTCGACATCGAGTACGATGAGGACGAGGACGAAGAATAATTCTCTTCACTAAAAACCGACAGGCTGATTCAAACGAATCAGCCTGTTTTTTTGTTGCTCTGTTATATTTAATTTAATCTACTATATAATTCTTATTTTCATCAAGAAGATACATTTCGGCAATGACCTCAAGCAGTATGCCGTTTTCGGTATATTCCTCGCTGAGGATTTTTCCGTCCGTGCGGAAACGTGCCGCTGTTGCCGCCGCCGAATAGGGCAGAAGCAGCTTTGCCTGCCTGCGTGTGGGCGGAAGCTCCTTTGCTATTGCTTCAAGGAGCTTGTCCAGCCCCGTGCCGTTTACGGCGGAAATCATAACCGTTCTGCCGAAGGTCGGCAAATCGGCAACGGACTCCACTAAATCACACTTGTTCATAACGGAAATTACAGGCTTATTCAGACAGCCGAGTTCGCTCAATAAATCTGCCGTAACACGAAGATGCTCGCCGCACTCATCGCTTGAAGCATCGCAGACGTTGAGAATAACCGTTGCGCTTGCCGCCTCTTCAAGCGTGGATTTAAACGCTTCAACAAGGTGGTGAGGCAGTCTGCGGATAAGACCGACAGTGTCGATAAGCATAACGCGTCTGCCGTCGGGCAGATCAAGCCCACGGGAAGTAGGATCGAGCGTTGCAAAGAGCTTGTCTTCAGCCAGGACACCTGCCTGCGTAAGGGCATTCATAAGCGTGGATTTGCCGGCGTTGGTGTAGCCGACTATAGCAACGGTCTGTACACCGTCCTTTGCTCTTCTTGAACGCAGGTTGCCTCTGCGCTTTTCCAGCCCTTCAAGCTGTTCTTCGAGCGCAGAAATCCGCCTGCGGATGTGTCGGCGGTCGCTTTCAAGCTTTGTTTCGCCGGGGCCTCTTGTGCCTATACCGCCGCCAAGGCGTGAAAGCTGGATACCCTTACCGGTAAGACGGGGCATTGAGTATTTGAGCTGTGCCAGTTCAACCTGCAACTTACCCTCGCCGCTCATTGCACGGGCGGCAAAAATATCGAGAATGAGAGTTGTTCTGTCAACAACTCTCGTATCGGTTTCATCCTCAATATTCCTCGTCTGCGAAGGCGAAAGCTCCGCATCAAAAATGAGCAGGTCTATTTCGTTTTCCTTGCAGAATTCTTTTAATTCTTCGAGCTTGCCCGAGCCGATATAGGTTGCGTTGTCGGGCTTGTCACGCTTTTGCGTGAGCCTTGCGACAACCTCTGCGCCCGCTGTTTTTGTAAGCTCTTCAAGCTCGTCAAGCGAGCTTTCCGGGTCGTAATCCCCACAGTCAACGCAGACGAGCACTGCACGCTCCGCCTGCTGTGAATTTTCAATCAGTTCTCTCATTCGATACCCTTAAGTGCCTCAATTTCGGCACGGTCAAGCTTAATTTTGCCGTCCTTGATGACGGTTACGTCGTGTCTGTTAACGGAAACCGGAGCCGCGTCGGGGTTGCGGTCAAGCGAAACCTTGAGCATGCCTGTAAGCAGGTTAACGTCGCTTACAACACCCTTGCCCTCACGGGTCTGGACTATGGCGCCGACCTTGGGTGTAACCCTCAGCAGGTGCTCGTAAGCCTCCTGCTCATACTTGAGACAGCACATAAGTCTGCCGCATGTACCGCTGATTTTTACGGGATTGAGGGAAAGACCCTGTTCCTTTGCCATCTTGATGGAAACTGGCTGGAAATCGCCCATAAACGAATTACAGCAGAAGGGTCTGCCGCACATACCGAGTCCGCCGAGCATTTTTGCTTCGTCTCGCACACCAATCTGCCTGAGCTCAATACGGGTGCGGAAAACACCTGCAAGGTCCTTTACAAGCTCACGGAAATCAACTCTGCCGTCAGCCGTGAAGTAGAAAAGAATCTTACTGCCGTCAAGCGTATAGTCAACGTCAACGAGCTTCATATCAAGTCCGTGCTTTTCAATTTTCTGCTCGCAGACTTTGAGTGCCTCGGCTTCCTTTTTGCGGTTTTCTTCCATCTTTTTTTTGTCCGCATCGGTAGCCTTACGAAGAATTTTCTTGAGCGGCTTTACGATTTCGTTTTCCGAAACCTCTTTGGGCTCGAGTGCAACCTCGCCGCACTCAACACCCCTTACCGTTTCAACGATAACGAGGTCACCCATTGCAAAGCTCTCCTCGTTGGGCTCAAAATAATAAACCTTGCCTACGTCCTTAAAACGCACGCCTACTACGTATGCCATATATATATCACCTATTTTATGCAAACCGCGTTTGCATATCCTTTCAAATCATATTTATTTGCCTGCCGCCTTGCGTAACTGACTACAGAAGCGTGTAACAAGAAGCGTCTTGTTTGCGTTGAGCGCCTGTGCCCTTTCAAGCTCACCCACAACGTCAATCAGCCGCACGAGCTGTGCCGTAGTAAGACTGCGGGCAAGCAGAGAAGCCTGCTCGGGCGAAGCGGAAAGCACCGCCGCCGAGGAGCTTTGCTTTTTCGCTGCCGCATCACGGAAAATCAGCCGAAGCTGACCGAGAACAAGTGTCATCAGCTCCTCGTCTTTTTCAAAAACACCCGTTTCACGCATAAGGTCAAATTCATTCGGTGAAACGAGAGCCTTTGCAACAGCCCCTGCCTTTTCACAGGCGGCAGAGTGCTTAACATTCAGACTGTCGCCAAGCTGCTGACCCAGGCTGTATACCGCCGCACGGGAGAGAATCGTGCCAAGCAGAGAGGATGAAACCGGACACGTCAGCACAAAACGGACGTATTCGGGCGGCTCCTCCAATATTTTAAGCAGAGCGTTCTGCGCCTGCTCATTTGCAAAGTTCATATTGTGAAGAATAAACACACGCCTTGCCGCTTCATTCGGGTAAACGAAGGCGTTACTGCGTATTTCACGCACTGCGTCAACCTTCAACGGGTTCTTGTTGCCCTCGGTTGCAAGAGCCTCAAAAATATCGGGATGAAAGCCCTTGCCTGCCTTAACACAGTCGGTGCAGACACCGCATGGCACATTTTCACCCGAGCAAACGTGAACACGGGCAAGCAGGCGCGCAAGACCCAGCCTGTCGTTTTCACTACCGCCCTCTAAAATAATTGTGTGCGGCAGTCTGCCGGCTTCAACCGCTGCAGACAACAGACCCTGTAACTGTGTGCTGATTTCTATACCGTCAAAATTCATAGCTTAAAGTTTAACAAACTTATCGACATCCACAACAAAAACCGTTGCGCCACCGACATTGACCTCAAACGGAACAGCCGAAACACTGCCCTCACTTCTGCCGGGGAAGCCCGAAACAACCTGCTTGTGGCTGTGGGCACGCTTGCCGATTAACTCAATTACATTGTCAACCTGTTCTTCCTCAACACCGATAAGCAACGTAGTGTTACCCGCACGCATAAAGCCGCCCGTAGTTGAAAGCTTGGTTGCGCTGTAGCCCGCCATTGAAATTTCAGAAACCACGCCCTGAGCATCGTCGCTGTGGACTATGGCAATTATAAGCTTCATACTCATAACAAATACTTCCTTATAAGTGTTCTGCCTGAATCTGTGCAAGAGCTCTTGCAAGCTGGTCAGGGCAGGAGGTCGGCTTGAAGCCGCAGCGGATACCCGAAAGGCGGTCAATAACCTCGCTTATCTCCATACCCTTTACAAGGCTTGCTATGCCCTGCAGATTGCCTGCACAGCCACCCGTAAACTTAACGTTTTTTACGGTTGTACCGTCAAGCTCTATATCGATTTTCTGTGAGCAAGTGCCCATTGTCCTGTATGTGAAATTCATTGCATAATACCTCTATTATAAATAATCATACAGATAAATAATATAACAATACGGTTATTATGTCAAGATGAGAAAAACTCTCCGCCCGAGTAAATTCAGGTGGAGAGCTTTTAAGTTACAGTTTATCAACCTGCTTTCTTTGCTGTCATTTTATAAACAAACAACGCCGCCGCAAAAGCCGCAACACCGCTGATAAGCTTGCCGACTATCATTGCAGGCACAAAGCCCTCGTCAAACGCCATTGTAAAGGCAAGGTGGTCGCCGAATACAAACGAGGCGGAAACCGCAAACGCCATATTGAGCACGACACCCTTTTTGTCCATTTTTTCCGCCATATTGAAGGTCGGAATGCTGTTTGCAACCGAGGAAACGAAGCCGAGCACAGCAGTTTCGTTTACGCCGAGCTTTTTGCCCAAAGCCGAAAACGGCTTGGAGAAAAGCTTTGAAATAACGGCGATAAGCGGAAAGACACCCGAAAGAATAATCGCAATATCGCAGACGATTACAAACGCATCCATTACGGGGAGCATACCGGGAATAAGTGTTATTGAAGTTATGTGCTCAAAAATTCCCGCCGCAAAACCGATAACGATAAGCGTTGAAACAATCCAGCCTATGCCCGCAAAAATTTTACTGCACAAATCGGGCTTAACGGCAAGACCTATACAAGTGACAACCGCCATTAAGATAACGGGCATTAAGTTGAGAATAAGCGTGCCGAAAGAAATTTTCAGCATCAAACCCGAAACGATACAGCCCAGCGGCATTGTGGCAATACCGCAGAGTATTCCGAGAAGCACCTCTTTGTGAAGGCTTTTGTCAATCATTTTAAGCGCAACAGGTACGGTGAAGCAGATTGTGACACCCATCATCGATGCAACAACGAGTCCGTTGAAGCCGCCTATGACGGCATCGCCTGCAAGCGCCTTTGAAACGGCAGCGCCGCCCATATCGTTTGCGATGAATGCACCTAAAAACGATAAATCAATATGTAAGAATTCGGCTACGGGTGTAAACACGGGGGTCATCCAGTCAGCCAGCGCAGGTGCAATGCACAACATTCCTATCATAGCAAGCGAAAGTGTGCCTGCCGCCATAATTCCCTTGTCAAATTCTTCGCCCAGCTTAAAGCGGTTGCCGATTATTTTATCAGCCGCGCCGAGCAAAGCAAAAACAGCAAAAACAAATCTTAAAACTTCCAAAATATTTCTCCCTGATTAAAATTGTTCAACCCATTTTTCAAGACCGGGTTTTCTTGTTGCAATTGCAGTCGGCTTTCTGCCTGCAAAAATTTCTTTTGCATTGTGCGCAAAATCCTCGCAGGTCAGCACCCTGTCTGCAATAAGCGTATCCGGTCTTTCAAAACCGACCTCGTAAAGCCACGGCCCAGTGTAGCCTACCTCATTGAGCGCCGAAACAACACCCTGCCAGTCGATATCACCTTCACCGGGCAGCCAATGCCGCTCGTTGAGAAAATCGTAATCCGAAACGTGCAGCGTTACAATTCTGCTGCCAAATGTCCTGATATAATCGGGCAGAGCTTCGGCAAAAAGGTGGTTGGTATCAAGACAGAGCTTCAGACGCTCGTCAACGCTTACAAGCTCAGCAATTTCCACAGAATTTCTGCCAAGACAGGTACGTGGCAAATCTTCAACACACATCACCGCACCCTCTGTGTCTGCAATTTCAGCAAGGCGCGAAAGGCTTTCCTTTGCACAGTCCATTCTTTCCTTGCGCTTATCGGGCCTAATCGGCTCAGTGCTCGGATGAACAATAAATTTCTTTATGCCGATTGTGGCGGCTTTTTTAATAAGCCGCGCGTGGTATTCTATTGTTTTTTCGCATATCTCAGGGCTTGAAATATCAAACCTTTCCGACGGGGCAAACGGCAGGTGAAGAGAGTTGAGCCGTATGCCGTATTTTTGCGAAAGAGTGTAAAATTCCTTGAAATCAAGGCTCTCCAATATATCAACAGGCTGTGCAATTTCCATTGCGCCTACGCCTGCCTCACGGTACTGCAAAAACAGCTTTTCATCTATTGTTTTTGCGTAAGTCGATAAACCGATTTCGAACATAATCACACCTCAATTTCCGTGTCGTAATACTGCTCCTGAAAATGCACGGCGGCTTCTATTTCAGCCTTTGTGAAACTCATATTTTCGGGTGCGGCAACGAGCTTGTCTTCAACGTCGTTGTGTCTGTGGACAATGGCAATAATTTTCGCCGTGTATTCTTCTACAGGCTCGTCAACGCCGAGCAGATAAACGTCCAGCTCCTCGCCGTCACCACCCAGAACACCCGGAATATAGCCGTAGTTAATCGGGTAAGTAAGGCTGTAATTTTCCTTTTTATGTACATATCCAACAGGGCGGTCAATGCCGATTTTTACAACCTTTCCAAGGTAGCTTTTTACCTGTGCTTTTCTTTCTGTAAAATCCATATTTACCCTTTCAAATTTCTTCAAACTTCACTTTTACAATCTTCGTACTGTCCAGACAGTTATCTGTACCGTTGCTGTGGTAATAAGCGAGCAGGAAGCCGCCTTCGCACTCGATTATTGCAGGGTAGCAATAGCCGTTCAGACGGTCATCCTCGATATAGTAAAGTCTTGATTTATCAAAGGTTTTCGCCTTATCATCGCTTACGGCAAGGACATAGGGTGTTCTTCCCCACGGTTCGCTTTCGGGGCGCAGAACGTGTTCGGGCTCGGGGTTAAAAACTGCAAGCGTTTTGTCTCCGCAATCCTTAACGAGCATGGGCGAACACGAGGAAGAGAAAAACATATTCGGCTCAGGGATTGTCCAATTTATACCGCCGTCGGTTGAAAAAGATTCAAACTGAAAGCCGAGGCTTGTGCGGATATAACACCACACCTTACCGTCGGGAAATTCGTAGAGCCCCGGCTCCTCGTAGCCGTCGGGATTTGATGGAAACGGACAGGGAAATTCCGTATCAATTTTATACCAGCTTTTGCCGTCATCATCTGAAGCAAAAAAACAGATTACGCCGGGCGTAAAATCCTTGTCCGTATTCAGAACAGTATGCCTTGCGGCGGCAAAAAGAATACGACCGCTCTGCAACTTTATTACCCTGTCATTATTTATGACGTAATAATCTGCTTCGTCAAGGCAGTCGAGTGTGTTAACCGGCTCACTCCACGTTTCACCTTCATCAGCAGAACGGCAGAAAACGATTTTGTCTGTGCGGTCATAATTTTTGACTATGTAAAACGCACCGATATCACCGTTATTCATTCGCAAAAACGAAAGGCTCATAATGTTACCTGCTCTTTCGGGCTTTTCAAAAAGCACCCTGCTTTCCGACCAGGTTTCACCCTCGTCCGAAGAAAAAACAGCGCAGATTCTCGCCAAAGCATCATCGTCAGAGCTGTCGCCGAAAAACGAGGTGTAGCCGAACATTACCGTGCCGTTTTTAAGCCTGATAAACGAGCCCTCGCCGTTTCTCGGGTTGCCCTCTTCGGAGCTTATAAAAAGCACCTGCCTGCCGATTTTTTTCATATGTAGCACCTTACCCAAAAACAAAATCATTGATCCGCAGAAACTATTTCTGTCAACTCACTGTTCCAAATATATTCAAACTGCCTTACAAAAAAATTATAATTATCTCTGTCCTCATATTTTATTAGTACACTTCTTCGATCATCATCTTCTGTATCAAAAGTATAAAAATCAACTTTTACGGTATTCTGAATCAAATCTTCTTTTTCAACAATCATAATTGCGTTTGGTATAAAAAGTGCGGTTTTACGCATTTCAAAAGTACCCTTTATATTCTCTTCCTCTAACATTGACAATGTGTCCAAGGCTGATTGATATGCTAAATCAAATTTTCTCTTTCTGTAACGATAACCATTACTGAATTTATATCTAGCTGCATCTTCTGCTGCTTTTGATGTTGGATTAACAATCAAATATCTAATAGTTACACCTTCACTTAATTTATTCATTACGATATCACTATTAATCAATTGATCTGCATAATAAGCACAAATACTGATTGTTTTTGCATTGGCCCATCTCTCTGACAAACTTTCCGTTTCTATTCTTTTTCTGCTCGATAAAACTGTTGGGTTTTTTGAAGATAAATACATACGTTTATCGGGCGTGTCCGACATTAATTCAATTAATCGTGGAATAAATTGTGTTTCAAAAAGTTGCGGTGCACCTTCATTCACTCCTTCTTGACACAAAACCTCTTGTATTTTTTCTTCTATGTTACCTCGAATATCTTTTATGTTTTCGTTTTTTAGAAATATAGGTATTATATTTTTTTCTTCAGCAATTGCTGTTTCAATCTCTTCCAAATAATAGTCTCTTGGTTCACCGCTACGAAGCAACGAGTTCTTCGAAATTATAAGAATAAAGTCTTTTGCTGATTTAATATTTTCAACTATTTGAGTGTCAAATCTTCCTGCCGACATTTCTTTATGATCCAAATAAAGATCAAATCCTAATTCCTTCATTTTTTCACGAAGAAGCAAAGCAAAAGAACCTGCCGTTTCTCTTCTATAACTAACAAATGCTACTGCCACTACAAAACACCTCCTGTATGTTTTATTTTAACACATCATTATGATAATAATCAACAAAAAGTTACAATAACAAACCTTCAAAAGCAACTCTTCACCCCACTGAAATTTAACATTATTTCACTCTGCGCTAAGCACATTTTATTTACCTTTGTGTTTTTATTGACATCTTGTGCAAATTAATATATCATAGTTAAATAAAAATAAATCATTAAGGATTGGTGATATCAATGGATTTCAAAACTTCACCTGCTTTGTATGCAATAGCAGGCGCAGTTATCCTTTTTGTTCTCGGCCAGTCTGTTTTCTTCCTCGTAAAGGCGTGGAAGCAGGGCAGGGCACTCGGCATAGACAAGGCTAAGCTGCGTAACGCAATTACATCAAGCGCACTTTTCACAGTTCCCTCGGCTCTTTCCGTTCTTGCAACGGTTATTGCCCTTGCTCCCGCACTCGGTCTTGTTATTCCGTGGGTACGTCTTTCGGTTATCGGTAACCTGATGTACGAAACTACGGCCGCCGAAGCCGCAATGGAAGCAATGGGTCACCAGGGCGGTATGGCTGTGCCTGTTACAGACCCCGAGGTTTACGCAGGCGTTGCCTGGGTTATGACTCTTGGTATCTGCTTCTCGCTCGTAATTCTCCCCTTCCTTGCAAAGCCTATTCATAAAAAGTTTATGGCTGCAAGCCAGAAGGAAGAGGCTGCACCGGCTGACGGGAATGCTCCTGCAGACGGCAAGAAAAAGAGAAGCTTCAACGGCTTTATCAATAAGTTTGCAACTCCCGCAATCTTTATCGGTCTTATCGGTGCCTTCGTTGCCCGCGCAATCATAGGCGGCGGTAAACCCGAAACCTTCGGCGATGGTGCAGGCGTGCTTTCAATAATCACTCTTGTTGTTGCCGTTGTTGTTTCAATCGCACTTGAAATTCTTGCAAAGAAGCTTAAGCTCACCTGGCTCGAGCCCTTTGTTATGCCTATCGGTATGATTGTTGCAATGGTTGCCGCAATTGTATTTTTCAATGTTCTTCCCGAGGACATTGCAATGCTGGAATGGAGGGGTTAAGAAATGGCTAAGAACACTAACAAATCATATATTGACCGCGTACATTCCTGGGGACGTGTTTCAAGCATTACCGCTCTTTGCGTGCTGCTTATGTTCCCCGTTGCAATCTGCCTTTATCTCGACGTTTTCCCGTCAATCAGCGGTGTTCTTCAGGGTCTTCTCAAGCTGATTCCGACCTACTGGACGGTTGCCGTTGTTGAGGTTATTGTTTACACACCCATGCTTGGTGCAGGCGGTACCTACCTTTCATTCGTTACCGGTAACATCGCAAACCTCAAGCTCCCCTGCGCAATCAACGCTATGGAGGGCGCAGACGTAAAGGCAAACTCCGAAGAGGGTGAGGTTGTTTCCACAATCGCAATTGCAACCTCTGCTATCGTTACAACTGCAGTTCTCGCAATCGGTATTCTCGCCTTTGCTCCCTTCCTTCAGTCCTTTACCGAAAACGCTCTGCTCAAGCCCGCATTCGCTCAGGTGCTTCCCGCCCTGTTCGGTGCTCTCGGCGCAGGCTACTTCATCAAGCATTGGAGAATTTCCTTCTTCCCGATTATCGTTATGATTATCGTGCTTATCTTCGCCCCCACAATGGGTGCAAGCACACTGCTCTTCTTCGGTATCGTTGCTTCCGTTCTCGGTGCGCTTCTTATGTACAAGAAGGGTATGCTTGACAACGTCAAGGATTAATTAAACCGATTTTCTGCCGGGTGTCGCTGACGCCCGGCATTTTTTATGCGTATTGTTGACAGTCGGGCTCAATAATATTAAAATAATATAAATACATTAATTTCTGAAAGGAGGGTCGGCACAATGACTATGAACGACGTTTTTTCGTTCACCGTGCTTATGAGCCGTTATATGCTCGCAGGTATGGCTGTTATTGTAATCGGCAGCTGTGTAATTTCACTCGTCACACGCCGTTTCGGTACCCGTGTCGGCTCTTACCTTGTACATAAAAGCAGTAAGAAACGCTATCCGCTGACACGGTGGGAAAATTCAATCGGGCAAAGTCCCACCTGCGACCTTGTTTTAAACGTTTCTACGGTTTCCCGTTTCCATGCCGTTATTTCAAAGCGCAGGTCGGGCTGGGTTGTGGCGGACACACACTCACGCACGGGTGTGCTGGTTAACGGCGAAAAAATAGGCAAGCCTGTAAAGCTCAACCACGGCGACACTGTTACGTTCGGCACGGCGGCTTTTGAATTCATAGATGCCGATGTTGACGATATGGAGCGCGAGCAGGAAAACGAGCGCCGCAGGCAGGCAAAGGCGGCGGCGAAGGCGGCAAAAGCAGCGAGACCCGAAAAATCCGCAGCGTTCATTCCTGCGCTTATCGACGAGGCGGCACAGAAAGCCTACGTGCTCGGCTGTGAAAGCTGTGTTATCGGCCGTTCACCCGACTGCGATGTTAAGCTTCGCTACCCTGCGGTTTCCTCGGTACACGCCAAGGTTTACAAGGTCGGTACAGCCTGGTTTATTGAGGATATGAACTCCGCAACGGGCACGAAGGTAAACGCCCGTACCCTCGGCACAGGCAGACGCAGACTCAGAGACGGTGATATAGTGGGTTTTGGCGGAGTAATATTTGTATTTAATGAATTTTATAAGGTGAAAAAATAAAAATTATTCATTCTTCAGAAAGGTGGTGAATGTTTGTGGCGGAAAAGGCAAAAAAGGTACAGAAGAAAAGTCAGCCCTTCGGCTGGGTTTCAATGCTGCTTTTCGTTACGCTGTTTCAGATTGTTTCGGCAATGCCCGTGCTTTTCAATACGGACGAGCCTGACCCCGAGGTACTGCTGACCTTCGGCGGCTTTGTTGCGCTTGAGTGGGGATACTTTATCTGCGCACGGTGGCTTGCAAACCAGCGTGCAACCGAACTTGAAATAATCGCCTTTATGCTTTCGGGCATAGGTCTTGTCACCGTTGCGAGCGTTTACCCCGAATATGCTTTCAAGCAATTTATCGCTATTGTTATAGGCTTGGCGGCTTTTGTTATTCTTTTGGCGATAATGCGTAACGTAGAAGTTATATCCGCATTGCGACCGCTCGTTGCTGTTGCGGCAGTTGGTCTGCTCGCAGTAAACCTTGTGCTTGCCAAAACAATAAACGGCGCACTCAACTGGATTAACGTCGGCTCGTTTTCAATCCAGCCCTCGGAAATAGTCAAAATAGCCTTTGTTTTCGTCGGTGCGGCAACGCTTGAAAAACTCCAGTCCTCCACCAGCCAGATAAAATACCTTGTTTTCTCGCTCGGCTGTGTTGGTGCACTTTTCCTGATGAGAGACTTCGGCACGGCGCTTATATTCTTTGCAACCTTTATGGTTATTGCCTTCATGCGCTCGGGCGACGTAAAAACAATAGGTCTGCTTTGTGTCGGCGCAATTCTCGGCGCAGGACTTATTATATATTTCAAGCCCTACGTCGCCTCCCGTTTCGAGGCTTAC
>JAZOMP010000063.1:0-10859 GCA_045654045.1 Acutalibacteraceae bacterium | reverse complement strand
GTTGTTTATTCAGCCTTGCTTTCCTGCTGTTCCTTATAAAACCTGTGCACGTTTATGAACGCACCTATTACACAGTAAAGTGCATACACGCCGTAGATAAGGTACGTAGTTTCCTTATAATCGTTCATAACCATCTGCACGTTGAGCAGAAGACCGATAACCGCCTGAACAATCCAGAGATACGTATATTCAATATAGGCAAGCATAGTAAGAATAGGGATTATAAAGCCGAAAAGGAAGGTTATACTGTCAAGAATTGCGTATTCGTACTTAAGGTGCATAAACACACCTGCCAGCACAGCCCAGGCAGTAAGCAGAGCAAGGGTAAAGACCGCTCTTACCTTATTTGACATTTTTCTGAAAACGGCTGTATTTTTGTACGCCTTCTTTTTCCACATAAAAAACGTACCGAGCTGAATCGGGAAGCTGAAAAGAAACGAGGAAGCAGCAGAGGCGTAAACCCCCATATAGATATAGGTTGCCGTATAGACAACTGAGTTAATTGCGCCGATAAGAGCACCAACCCTGTTAGCCTCCGACTGAAACGCCATAACAAAAAGCGAAACGAACAAGGGTATCATAAGGAAAAATTCCTGCTTACACAAAATGCCTGCGGCAAGGATTGCAAGACCCGTAATAACTATAATTATTTTCTTTGAGTTTTTCATAAGCCCACCGTTCTGATTTCAGTAAATAATTCTACGATATTATATATCAAACATTTTTACTTTTCAACAATTAAAACAAATTGACATAAATCCTATAAAAGTATATGATTAATATATATTTTGTATCGGGGTGACAGGTATGAAAAAAGCAATTAAATCGCTTGCAAAGTTCTTCGGCATTTTTCTTGGCAGTATTGTATCGGTGCTTGCCTTGCTCTGTGTTATAACGCTTATATGGGGCGGTGTGCAGGCAACGAGAGGTACGGTTACGGAAAGCTTACCCAAGGCTCCCGACAGCTTTGTGCCCGAAATAAGACTGATTGTTTTTACGGACACTCACAACGAAAACGAGAACGTTGCCGACGCAATTGACACAGCATACGCTATGTTTGACAACGACAGCGTTTACGCAGGCGTTGACGCGTTTTTCGGACTCGGCGATTTTTCAAGCATAGGCACCGAGCCCGATTACAAGGCTTACGCCGACACGCTCAAAACACACGTTCGTGAAGAGACGATCTGCATAAACGTTGCCGGAAACCACGAATTCAAGGCAGACGATTACAAGGAGCTTTTTGAGCAGTATTTCCCCCACGGGCTTGATACTGTAACGGAGATTAACGGCTTTACCTGCATAGGCTTTTCGGGCGAACGCTCGCTGACGGAATGGACCTACACACCGGGCAGCCTTAAGTGGTTGAGCGATGAAATCCATAAGGCAGAGGCTACGTCGGGCAACAAGCCGATACTCGTTTTCCAGCACCCGCACCCCTTCGGCACGGTTTACGGCAGCACAATATGGTGCACTCCGCAGTTAAACCCCGTTTTTGCAGGGCACAGCAAGGTAATCAATTTTTCCGGTCACTCTCACTTCCCGTTCAATGACCCCAGAAGCATAAACCAGTCCACCTATACCTCGGTCGGTGTCGGCGCAATGGCAAGATTTGAGCTTGACAAGAACTACATAGTCGGTCAGCACCCCGAAAGGTATGAGGATGCCGCACAGTTCTGCGTAGTTGAAGCAGACAGCAACGGCGCAGTACGCTTAAGAGGCTACGACCTTTTGTCGGACACATATTTCTGCGATTATTATATTGAAAACGTTAATGACCCCGACAGCTTTGCATATACCTACAAAAATATGAAGGCTCACGACAAGACACCCGTATTTGAAGAAACAAAGGCTCAAGTAATTTCAACAGAAAACGGCGATTGCAGAATTTCGTTTACCGAGGCAAAGGCAGCCGAAGGATACATCGTACACAGCTATGACGTAACGGTCAAGGACGAAAACGGCAACGACGTTTATAGCGACGAATTCATCGCAACGTATTACATTGTTGATGACGATAACACGCATGGCTTCACGGTAGGTAAAGACACGTTAGAAGCAGGTAAAACCTACACACTCACCGTAACAGCCGAAAGCGCTTACCACAAAAAATCCGAGCCGGTAACAATTAATTTCACAGTACCCGAATAAACAAAAAAGTGATGTCATCATTCCGCGTAGTCTGAGAATGACATCACTTTATTTTTTATTCAAAGCCCTTAAGTATAGCCGTAATCTGCTTTGCTTTTTCAAGGTATTCGGAATTATTTTCTGTTTGGCTGAGTGCTGTCAGGTGGTGGGTTATATCCCACGCAAGGGGCTTAAGTGCTTCTTTTGCAACTGCCCTTTTCTCCTCACCCTCAAGGAAACACACAAGAGCGTTTTCCCGTGATTTATAAAGATTTGGTAATTTTTTTGCATGTGCAACCGCCTTTTCGTGCTCGCCGATTTTCCAATAGGCAAAGCAGATATTGTAAAGCGTTGCGGCACGCACCTCACAGTCGGGGCAGAAGTTTATAATCTGCTCCTGCACGGCTATTGATTCACGTAAGTTTTTCTCTTTTTCTTCGGGAGTAGTGCCGATTTTTTCAAGCGAGGTTGAAAGCTGAACGAGCAAAAGCGCATCATTAGGGAACTTTTTAAGTGCGCCTTTCATAAGCTCAACATTTTCGTTGTGTAAGCTGTTTTTGTTGTTGGATGACCAGATATTATTGATTTCATCGTACTTGTTTTTCTTCTCGCTTTCACTGACACCGAGCAATTCATCCACCGTAATTCCGAGATAATTTGCCAGAGCGGGGAGCATTTCGATATCGGGGTAGCCTTCTCCCCTTTCCCACTTGCTTACCGCCTGAAAGGACGTACCGAGGTGTGTTGCAACCTCCTCCTGGGTGAGGCTGCGTTCAAGGCGAATCCGCCTGATATTAGCACCGATTGAAAGATTCATTATAATCCCTCCGCTTTAAGTTCTGATATTACTATACAAGGAATTTCAGTATTATTCAATAAGCGTGTCAGGGATTACGTTCTACGGGTTGTTGAGGAACAAATTACAGTTTGTCGGTGCGAAGCGCACCCCAAACGCCGCCTGTTTCAAAGAGTAATAAATCATATACATTCATAAACGGCGGGTTTATATGCTGGTTTAAACTCTGCCGTTTATCAATTTTAATATTTTATTTTACTATCCAATAGGCAGCATTTGCTGTCGGTCTTACCGACAAACTGTAATTTATCTTCTCAACAATATTGCGCCTTTTATTACTAGCAGCAAAAAAGCCAAGACTACTGCGTAGACCGCTCGTGTTACGGCGAGGAAAATCACAGCAAGAATATTCAGCACAGCAGAGATTGAGGTGAGGATATTATTCAGTTTTTCAGCCTTTACTTTTGTGAGTATCAGTTTAACAATTCCCGAAAGAATAAGTGCGCTGAACAAAACGCAGTAAACACATTTGGTTACGGGCGAGCCATCTGAAAACTCAAAGAGATTCACCGAATAAACAAAGCCGTTGACCGTATCCGGATAAAGAGGAAGAACGAACAGCAAAAGGGTGAGCAAATCCGAAAAGGCGAAAAGCAAATCACAAATATTTTTAATATCGGCTTTCTTCTCCTTTTCAGCCAGAGAAAGCAGCTTTTCGCCCGAAAGCAAATCGTCAATTGAAACGGAAAAGAATTTTGCAATTTCCTTCAACGAGTCAATGTTGGGGTATCCCCTGCCCGATTCCCATTTTGAAACCGCCGTTCTTGAAACGAACAGAATTTCAGCCAGTTCCTCCTGGGTAAGACCTCTGCTTTTTCTTAAATTCTGCAATTTTTCATTGAATTCCATAAAGATTATTCTCCTTGTTTCTGAGAAAAAGCAACAGCTGATTTATAAAGCATAAACAGTCCCACGCTTAACAAAACCGAGCCTATAATATCCGTCAGCCAATGCACACCCGAAATCAGCCTGCCGACAACCATAAAAACGGAAAACAAAACCGTAAATATATTTATTATTTTTACGATATATCTGCTGTTAATTCTGCGGTCTGACTGCTGAATAAGAGTTGGCATTACACACAGCACGAGCAGAGTTGTTGACGACGGGTAAGACGCTTCTGCTGCGCCGTTAATCAGCACGGGTCTGTAATTTACGGGATACGTTTCAAACAGCAGATAGCAAAGAATTACTATAACATAATACAGTCCGAGAAAAACAATATCAGTATCGACCTTTAAAAGGCTTTTCCTTTTTACAAGCTGAACTAACCCTAAAGCACCGAACACCGCACACACTAAAAGCGGCACAAGCCCCAGCCAATCGGTAACGGAATATAGCCACATATTAACGCCAGTAAACAAATGAAACCAAGTGTTAAGCGCCGTAAAGCCGATATCCGTACCGTTTACTCCGACAGGCTGAACGTCAACTAATTTAATCAGCACAGTCCAGATAACAAACAGAACTGCAAACCCACTTCCTATAACCAACAATTTTTTTGCTTTCATTTTTATATCCTCCGTTTTCACTTTTGTGATAACAAAAGGTTAGCATAAAATCAAACGGTAATAAAGAAATTAACCGAAACAAGCGTGATACTTTTCGTGTCAGGGAGCTGTTTTTACCCCCTTATAAATATAATAAGGCTTTGAGAAAATATAGTTTCCTTCCCTTTGTGCCGTATTCAGGTTATGAATGAACTCGGCATATTCTTTTTTGCTTAACGCACCCGTGTTTTCTTTATGAAGCCAGGCGATATCCACGCTTAAATCATAGCCGAAGGTGCCCTCTTTATACCCTGTTTCGGTAACGTTATGAACGCTAACCGTGCTTTCGAAAAGAGCCGTTTTATTGAAAAAGCCGCACATTCTCCTGCCAATCCAGCTATCCAGGTCATCCATCCACGGTTGTTTTGTTACAGCATAGGCGTGAACGGCTTTTGAAATTAGTTCTTTATTTTCGCCGTTGTAAACAACGCTGTCCCAATCGCAGTTTACGGAAATAACCGTTCCGCCGGGTTTAAGAATCCTGTGAATTTCATTTACCAGCAAAGCCTTATCCGAAACACATTCAAACATATCTTTGGTAAACACAAAATCAAAGCTGTTGTCGGGAAAATCAAGCTTCTTCGAGCAATTCATAACCTTTAGCTCAATTGGCTTATTATATTTAACATCCTTAAACCACTTGTCGGTTATATCTACTCCTACAGCTGACTTGATTTTGCCCGAAAAGGCTTCCTGAAAAGCTAAAAGAAAAGTTGCATCCTTACAGCCAAGGTCTGCAATTACGGCTTGGTCTGGCAGAGTGATTTGTTCTGAAATTGCTTCGAATAAAGACGAATATTTATTGTTCATTTTAATTCCTCCAAAAATAAAAAATTACTGTCAACAGCTATATGCCGCTGACAGTAAAACAAAAGGTAAACTTTTTCTCTGTTACTTTCTGTCGGGCACACAGCATTATAAGCCTGTACCCGATAAACGAATACAAGCTAAATTCGTCTGCGTCGAACAGAGATAAAGAACATACCAAAATTCCTCCGATTAAAATTGAAACGATTATATCACAATAAAACAAAAATGCAAGTACTATTTTGTTTTTGAAATCCAGGCCTGTGACCAACACAGCAGATTTTCAGACATTTTTTCAAACTCCACCGCTCCGCCTTTTTTCAGACTTATAAATGTTTCAACGATTATTTTTTCATCAGCCGAAACTTTTTCAAGTAAGTCCTGCTGACGGCTGATATATTCACCCGATTTGCTGAAGTACACCGCCTGCACAACAAAAGAAGCGGCTTTGTATAATCCCTTTAATATTTCCTCGCTTTTGTCAAACAGCATATTGTGCACACAGCCGTGGTAAATATTGCAAGCGCCAACCTTTATTGCTCTGTTTACTGCGGTTTCATCGAGCAGAGGCAATAATTCTTCAAGGCTGCCTTTTAGCGGCTTGGTATCGTAATAAAACTGAAAAAGGTCGGCAGGCTCCCAATTGAGAAGCTCCTGTTTGCCCGAAAAGAAGCCGCAAAGAAGATTTCTGTCGGGTAAGGTGTCGAGTATAGTATTGTATGCTCTTATATCTTCGGCAGATACTTCATCAAGTATTACAACCGTATCTATATCACTCGTTTTAGTTGCTTCGCCACGGGCATAGCTACCCTGCAAGCCGACAAACCACACACGCTCGCCGAAAGTATTATCCAGTGCCTTTAAAAATATATTTAAAAATATATTGATATCTGTCATTTCATTCACCAATTATTTTATTACCACCTGTTTTCCACGTATTCGCAGAAGGTGAAAAGGTCCTTTATTTCAAGCTTCGTACCGTCGTCAAGCGTAACGTCACCGTTCCATATTCCGTAAACCTGGTGACAGTTCATTCTGCCGACCTTGAAATCGACGTCCGAATGGTTGTCGAGCGTTGGCAGCATAGTCATATTAAATCTGCCGTCCTCGGAGATGAATTTCCACGGCTCCATAAACCTGTCCTTCGGGAATTTTTCGACATCAACAGCACCGAATTTATGTATCTTTCCGTCATAAAAAATACAGGTTTCCGTGGCGTTGCTCTCATCGCCTATTGCCCAGGTTATTTCAAAACCAAAAAGGTGCTTTTCGCCCAAAGAATCGGTGACATACTGACTGCCGCTGCCCCAGTACCACACCATTTCGTGCGGCGTATTTACCCTGCCCCAGTCAAGCGAACAGAACGCCTTATCCTTTGAAAATTCGTACACATAGTCGCCGAAAACAAACTTACCGCCGCAGGGCATACAAAGCTGCTTTGTGGTCATAAAATACTTTGTTTCATCCCCGTCAAAAGGAAAAACCGTAGTAATGCTTTCAAGCCCCTCGGGTATATCCATTCGGGCAGTAACCTCGACGGGCTTACCCTTAAACGTCCCCTTATACCAAAGGGTACGCTCGGTTTCAAGCGTATTAAAATCAAACACTGTTTTACCGATTTTATCTTTAAAACGGCTCGGCGCATCTGGGATTGAGTGAGAAACGTGCTTGTTTGCACCTATAAAATACTGAATGGAGTCACAAACAACCTCGCCCGTTTTAAGGTTGACGAGCTTTGCCGCAACGTAGCCGCCGATATTGATGTTTGCAAAGCTGACAAGAATCTGCATTTCATCATCAAAGATGGTATAAAAATCCCACTCTTTTCTGCTGATTATACCCTTTTTAACATAGTCACGGTTATACTCAAAAACGTTCTTTCTTGCCCAGCCCTTTGCAAGCAAGGTGCCGTCCGCAGAAAGCAAGGGCGTTTTTTCGGTATATTCTGTTTGTCTGGATTTTTCTTTCCAATCCTTAAACGGCACGTAGGTGCGCTTTAATTCATTACTCATAGTCTTTTCCTTATTAGAAAACCTTCCTCAGATTCTTTTGAATTTTATTTTCAACGTAACCTTGTGATATGTAAAATTTATGTGCGTTTTCTCGTTCCATACCCGAACAAAGCCGAATACCAGATGCACCGTTTTGCTTTGCCCACACTTCACCTTGCTTTAACAAAGCAGAGCCGATACCTATTCGCTTAAAATCGTTATCGACCGCAAGACCTAAACAATTCTTATAATTGTCTGCATAAATCACATCGTAGTTTGCAAGGTGGATGTAACCGACTGCTTTGTTACCGATATCGGCAACAAACACAACCTGCGTACTGTCGCTGAGTATCATTTCAAGTTTTGCTTTTTGTTTATCCAAATCGTAATCATAGCCAAGGCTCGTTTTGTTGATATAATAAATATCTTCAGCATCGGAAACAACTGCTTGCCTGACAATAAAATCTGCTTTCATGCTGTACTCCTTTTATTTTTCAAAAATAAAAACATTAGCAAAATCCGTTTCAAATTCTTCAAGCAGCTTCAGTTCTGCATTTTTTGCATATTCTTTTATGTCACTTACATTATCCGGGAACACATTGACCTTATATGTACCCATATCAATAAACTCATCTCTGTTTTTATCAATTGACAAAACAAATCTGCCGTTGGGGTTCAGAATTTTTGAAACAATATAGAAGGCCTTTTGCTTTTGATGTATATGCATAAAGGTGAGGCTTGAATAAACCACGTCAAATTTATTTTTAAAATTAAATTCAAGGAAGTCGGCACATATCAATTCAGGCTTTCCGAACAAGCCCCTTTTAATATTTTTCTTGGCTTGTGCAATTGTTTTTTCGGAAATGTCGATTCCCGTGAAATCCTTGCACCTTGGTGCAACATTAACCGCAATTCTGCCCGTACCGACACCGATTTCAAGAACAGACTTTGTTTTATCCAGCTGCATTTTATCAATAAAAACCTGACCGTCCCACTTGTTCATATATTCTTTAAGCGGCTTCGGGTCGTGTACGGGGTCCTGCCCTTCGTCAATGAGATTATCGTAGTGTTTTGAAACCTCGTTCATTTTATTTCACCTACTACAACTATATTTTTTATAGAGCTTTGCAAGAGTCAAGTCCATACTTTTCAGCTCGTCAAGCTCATAACCGCGATTTAACCAAGTCTCATACTTTTTTTGGGTAAACCCGGACATCTTCAAACTCATATACGCCATATTGAAAAACCAATCTTTTTCAATGTAATTACGCACATCAACAATTGCATTGTTTTTATATTTGGCAACAAAATCAGAGTCAGGAACACCTGAGATACAACCCATACAATAGTATTCTTCGGTTTCATAATCGTACTCGATATAGCCAACTGCCATATTGTCAAGCAACATCAAACGTGAAAGCAGCGAAAAATCACCGGTATCATAAACGGAGATTGCCCATTGTAAGCCGTCATCGCCATGATTTTCTATATTTATAAACAGTTTGCTATCAGGTGAAAAACAGAAACCACCGTCTTGTGCCGCATCAAACTTTGAAAAACGGAATTTTTTTACCAAAGATTTTGTTTCCAACGAATAAACAGCCAACCAACCGGCAGTAGATTTAACAACAAAGCTCTTTCCGTCGGGTGAAAACATAGGAGTATAGCCATATTTAATATCTTTGAATTTGTTTAATTCATTTCCGTCTTTATCATATAAATATACTGTCTGCCCCGTTGTGCCTACAGAGTATTCACCGTTTGAAATATAGCTACAGAACTTTCTCATAATATTACACCATTAAAATATTATTTATTCTTTTTAAAAACTGACTTAACCTTATAAACCGCTTTGTAGGCAGGGGTTTCAAGCACTTTTGCGGCTTCTTTAAGCTCTTTTCTGATTTCAATACTCTGCGGACAGTGAGTTTCGCATTTTCCGCAGCCTATGCAAGCAGAGGCAGGTGCATATTTGCCGGTACATTTGACATATTCCTTGAAGCCTGCAAAATTACCGTCGGCAGAGTAGCGGTTATATGCAGAAAATGTACCGCTTATATTGATATTTTTCGGGCACGGCATACAGTATTCACAGCCCGTACAGCCGACCTTCATTTTGGAATTTATAGCGTTGGCAACCTTTTTGAGCATTGCTTCATCATCTGCGGTAAGCTCTCCGATCTGAGTTTCGGATGCTGTTTTTATATTGTCTGCCACCATTTCGTCGGAACTCATACCCGAAAGCACAACGGTAACCTCGGGCTGATTGTAGAGCCAGCGGAAGGCCCACTGGGCAGGAGTATATGAAACAGAGTGCTTTGCAAAAATATCCTTTGCTTCCTGCGGAAGGTTATTTACAAGCTTACCGCCTCGGAGAGGCTCCATAATCATAACAGGAATTCCCTTTTCGTGGGCGTGGTTTAAGCCCTTACGCCCTGCCTGGGTGTGCTCATCCATATAATTATACTGAATAAGGCACATATCCCAGTCGTAAGCATCCACAATTTTACAGAACATATCCGATTTGCCGTGGTAGGAAAAGCCGAACTGACGGATTGTACCGCTCGCCCTTTTATCCTCTATCCACTTTTCAATGCCGATAGTTTTAAGGCGCTCCCACACCTTGATATCTGCCATCATATGGAAAAGGAAGAAATCAACGTGGTCAGTACGCAGTCTTTTAAGCTGTTCACCCAGAAGCTTATCGAGAATTTCCGTAGTTCTCATAAGCTGAGGAGGTAACTTTGTGGCAATATAAACCTTATCACGGATGTTGTTCTTTTCAAAAATTTCGCCTATTGCAGCTTCGCTGCCGGGGTATATAAAGGCGGTATCAAAATAATTGACACCGTTATTAAAAGCCGTCATAACCTGACGCTCGGCATCCGCCATTTCAATCCTGCCAAGCTTTTTCTTAAAACGCATACAGCCAAATCCGAGCACAGACAGCTCGTTGCCGTATTTATCCAAACGGTATTGCATAAAGTAACCTCCGCAAGTAAACTATTTTTCGTAAATCACAATTATTAATATGATTATATCACAATATATAATAAAACGAAAGCAAAAAATTCCGCCCACAAAAGTGAACGGAATTTTATCAGCTGTATAACAGAAATTATGCCTTGTTAGCAGAACCGAAGAGCTCGATCTTTTCCTTTACGGTAGCCTTGATTGCTTCTACGCCGGGAGCAAGAAGCTTTCTGGGGCCGAAGCCCTTGCCTTCAAGGTCCTTGCCTGCTTCGATATACTTTCTTGTTGCTTCCTGGAATGCAAGCTGGCACTCTGTGTTAACGTTGATTTTGGAAACCCCGAGAGAGATAACCTTCTTGACCATATCGGCAGGAATGCCTGTGCCGCCGTGAAGAACGAGAGGCATTGTGCCTGTCTTCTCCTGAACAGCTGCAAGTGTGTCGAAGGAAAGATCTGCCCAGTTTGCGGGGTACTTACCGTGGATATTACCGATACCTGCTGCAAGCATTGTAACGCCGAGGTCAGCAATCATCTTGCACTCGTTGGGGTCTG
>JAZOMP010000062.1:0-2545 GCA_045654045.1 Acutalibacteraceae bacterium | reverse complement strand
AAAGCGGAGCAAACATATAGCAGGGGTCGCCCTCAACGGGTGAGGTTTTGCGCCAGAGGTCTGTGTTGTGCTTACAGCAGGCACCCTTACAGCCGTAATTGACCTTTGCTGTATTCTTACCAACCTTCATAAGCTCCCAGACCATATTTACGAAGGGCTCGGCACACTCTGCCATATTGCTCTTTGATACGGGCCAGTAGTTCATTTCTGTGTTGATGTTTACCGTATAGTTACTGCTCCACGGCGGACGGACCCTTGCGTTCCAGATACCCTGAAGGTTAAGCGGCTGACCGCCCTTACGGCTACCGGCAATCATAAGGTACTTGCCGTAGTTATAGAAAAGCTCAACAAGCTTGGGGTCGGGCTTGCCCTTTTTGGCGGTTGCAAGGAGTTTTACTGTTTCCGCCTCACTTGTGCCGCAGATTGAAAAGCTCTGTCTGTCAAAAATCTTCTTGTAATCGGCAACGTGCTTCTTAAGGAGCTTGTCATAATCGTCACTAACCTTCGCAAGCTTCTTGATACAAGCCTTTCTGACAACCTCGCGGTCGGTTTCGGGCATTTTATCGTAAGCAATAAAGCCTGTAGCAGTTGTGGCAAGGAGCACGGTTGAGGTAGAATTCTTAACGGTGACCTTCTTTTCGCCGTATTCAACCTCACCGTCGGTAACAACCTTTACTGCAAGGCAGAAGGCCATACCTTTATCGCCATAAACAACAGCATCGGGAATTTTGCCGAGGTAGCTGGGTTTAGAAATATCGGGTGCGTTACCGCAAAGGCAGAGATAACCGTCCTTTATAACGGGTCCGGACTTAATCTTTGATTTGACTTCAAGTGTTATATTAAGCGGCTTTTCGCTTTCACTCTTATAAACAACAACATCGTCGGGGTAAGAAGCAAAGGCTGTACGTTTTTCGCCCTTGAAGGTTACAGTATGTACAGCGTTATCGATATCAAGCTCTCTCTTATAACCCTTTGTACAAAGGGAAGAGAAGCTGATTTTAAGGTCACCAAGGGGAGTGTAAGCCTCGCTGAAGCCGCCGCAGAGCTTGTTTTCAACTATGTCGTGAGCCTCGTCGGGCTTGCCTGCAAAAATAAGTTCGCGTACCTTATCAAGGTTTTCAAGGCTTACGGGGCTGTCCTGATTCTGCGGAAATCCTGACCAGAGCGTTACGTCGTTAAAGCAGAGTGTTTCTTTCCTTCTGCCGCCCCAGACCATAACACCCGTATGACCGTTGCCAAGCGGAAGTGCTTCGTTCCAGAGTTTGGCCTGTTTCTTGTACCAGAGTTTGTTCATAAAACTAACCTCACTTATTGAATATTACTGTGAATATAATTTTTCCGTTTTGTGTACGGGCAGAAATATCCGCCCTGTGCTTTTCGGCAACCGCCTTTGCAATTGAAAGACCGAGACCGTGGCTGCCCGCCTCACGCGAGCGTGATTTATCCGCCCTGTAAAAGCGGTCAAACAGCCGTTTCGTATCAACGTTTTCACCCGGAATAACTGTATTTTCGACCTCAAAAACAACCGATTTGTTTTTCTTTTTAAGGCGAATATCAATCTGTGTTTCGGGCGGAGAATATTTAACAGCGTTATCAATAAAAATATTGATAAGCTCGCTGACGCTTTTTTCATCGCAGTAAACCCTGATACCCGGCCAGACGGAAAGCTTTATTTTCTTACCGTCCTTTTCTGCCAGAATTGCAAAGGAGTCCGCAACATTTTCAACAATTTCGTTGAGCGCAACCGTTCTGAAATTCTTTTTGTCGATACGCTCTTCCATTCGTGCAAGCACAAGCATCTGGTTGACAAGGTCAGCCATTCTGCCGGTCTGCTTGCGGATTGAAGTTGTCCAATCGTTTTCGCCGCAGGTCATCTCCAGCACCTCGGTATTGGCAGAAATAATGGCAAGCGGAGTTTTCAGCTCGTGACCCGCATCGGCAATAAACTGCTTCTGCTTGAGCGAATTTTCTTCAACAGGACGGATAAAATGCTTTGAGACAAGCACTATTACAATCGTTAAAAGGATGAAAAAGAACAAAGCAATAGACAACGAAATAGTTATCATTGAGCCGACATACAGCAGTTCCTCGTGTATATCAAGGAAACACACACGCTCACCCGAGCCTATCTGCTTAACGGTATATTTGTACACTTCACCGCTGTAACCGTTTGCCTTACCCGAAACAAGGGCGGCTTTTGCGTACTCAACGGCTGTCACATCGTCAACAGCAGCTATGTTCTGCGTGTTGACAGCAACAACCTGACCGTCCTCGGAAAATTCAACGTAGAAAAACCGCGTTATATAGGAAAGTTCTTCATAATTGATAAGCGGCGACAGCGTTTCGTCGGTTTCACTCATATTGAACACGCCACCGTTTTCGCAGATATGGTCAAGAAGCTCTGTTGTACGGATATCCATACTTACAATATTGACAAAGTTTATAGCACACACAACAACCATAAGCAACGCAAAAGCAGAAGCGGTAATACTAACGATAAACTGTCTGCGCAGTTTTTTAATCATTGCTCTGCTTCACCGCCGTT
>JAZOMP010000061.1:0-6823 GCA_045654045.1 Acutalibacteraceae bacterium | reverse complement strand
CTTCGCCGCGGTCTTAACGAAATCTCCGAGAGCGCAAACTTAATATTCGAGCAGAATATGCGTTTTGGTCTCTCACGTGAGATTAACGATGCAACGGTGCGCATCCGTGCGCTCGCCGCAACCCTCATGGAAAACTGATTTCTACATAACTTATTATAAAGGGAGTGTATTTTCTTGGCATTCGAAGGCCTTTCCGACAGACTTGAATCTGCTTTTCAACGCCTCAAAAGCAAGGGCAGCCTTACCGAGCACGACGTAAGGGAAGCCATGCGTGAGGTCCGACTTGCTCTTCTTGAAGCAGACGTTAACTTCAAGGTTGCCAAGGATTTCACCAAGACCGTAACCGAGCGTGCAATCGGTGTACAGGTTATGGAAAGTCTTACTGCCGGCCAGATGGTTATCAAAATAGTCAACGAAGAGCTGACTAACCTTATGGGTGGCACACAGACAAGGCTCACATCTGCTCCGCATCCGCCTACGGTTATTATGATGTGCGGTCTGCAGGGTTCAGGTAAAACGACACACAGCGCAAAGATTGCCCTTATGCTCAAAAAGCAGGGCCACCGTCCGCTGCTTGTTGCCTGCGATATCTACCGTCCCGCTGCTATCAAGCAGTTACAGGTTGTCGGTGAGCAGGCAGGAGTGCCCGTTTTCGAAATGGGTCAGTCCAACCCCGTTACAATTGCTCAGGAGGCTATAAAGCTTGCTAAGGACCAAGGTTACGATTACGTATTCCTCGATACTGCAGGCCGCCTTCATATAGATGAGGACCTTATGAACGAGCTCAAGTCGGTCAAGAGTGCCGTTCATCCTCACGAAATCCTTCTCGTTGTTGACTCAATGACAGGTCAGGACGCAGTTACCGTTGCCAACGGCTTTAACGATGCACTCGGTATCGACGGTCTTGTCCTCACCAAGCTCGACGGTGATACGCGAGGCGGTGCTGCTCTTTCCGCAAGAGCGGTTACGGGCAAGCCCATCAAGTTTGTCGGTATCGGCGAAAAGCTCGAGGATCTCGACGTTTTCCACCCCGACCGTATGGCTTCCCGAATTCTCGGTATGGGCGATATGCTTTCTCTTATCGAAAAGGCAGAGCAGGCGCTTGACGAGAAAAAGGCAAAGGAGCTTGAAGAAAAGCTTCGCAAGAACAAGTTCGACCTTAACGACCTTCTCGACCAGTTTGAGCAGATTCGCCGTATGGGCTCGCTCAAGGATATGCTCGGCATGATTCCCGGTATCAACAAGCAGATCAAGGACGTTGACGTTGACGAAAGCCAGTTCGACAGAATTCAGGCTATCATCCTTTCAATGACACCGGGCGAAAGAGAAAACCCCGACATTATCAATCCCTCCCGTAAGCGCCGTATTGCGGCAGGCTGCGGTATGGAGGTTGAGGATGTCAACCGCCTTCTTGCACAGTTCAGACAGATGCAGAAGATGTTCAAGCAGTTCGGCGGCAAGGGTATGGGCAAGCGCCTGTCCAAGTCCTACAAGGGCAAAAAGAAGCGCAGATAAATTACGGTAAAATCAATATGCACGAATAGAATAAGGTATATTGTAGTTTTATAAAATAATTATTATACATCTGGAGGAAAACCAAAATGGCAGTTAAAATCAGACTGCGCCGTATGGGCGCAAAGAAGGCACCCTTCTACCGTATCGTTGTAGCAGATTCCCGTTACCCCCGTGACGGTCGTTTCATCGAGGAAATCGGCACATACGACACAATGAAGAACCCCGCTGAAATCAAGATTGACGTTGAGAAGGCTCAGCAGTGGATCAAGAACGGCGCACAGCCCACAGACACAGTTAAGGACATCCTTAAGAAGTCAGGCGTTATCGGCTGAGTTTAAACCCTCAGACCGTCCAAAAATAATCGGAGGTGCTGTCAATGACAGAGCTTTTAATCGCAATCGCACAAGGTCTGGTAGAGGACCCGTCCGCAGTAACGGTTACTGTAGATGAGCCCAACGAGGAAGGCGTAACGGTTTACCACCTTCACGTCGGCGAGAACGATATGGGCAGAGTAATCGGCAAACAGGGCCGTATTGCCAAGTCTATCCGCACCGTTATGCGTGCCGCTGCGACCCGCAACAACGAGAAAATCGCAGTTGAGATCGAATAATCTCGCTAAACCAAGGTTCTATTTACAATAGTACAGCCACGCTCTATGTGCTTTTTGAGAATAAAAAAGCCATAGGGCTATTGGTGTTTTTAAGTATTAATATTCAGGTGACAGAAAAATGCTGAAAGAATATCTCGAATTGGCGCAAATCGTTTCAACCCACGGTGTGCGTGGCGAATTGCGTGTAAACCCGTGGTGCGACAGCCCCGAGTTTGCCTGCAAATTCAAAACCGTATATTTTGATGATAAGGGCGAAAAGCCCGTCAGGGTTATTTCCGCCCGTCCTCACGGCAACGTTGCCCTTATGAAGCTTGAGGGGATTGATACTGTTGAACAGGCACAGGCTATGCGCAACAAAATCCTCTATATGGCACGAAAGGATGCTAAGCTGCCCGAGGGAAGCTGGTTTATCGCTGACCTTATCGGCTGTAAGGCACACGATGCCGACGATGAAAACAAAATATGGGGCACGGTTACCGATGTAAGTCAGACCGGTGCAAACGACGTCTGGCACATAACAGCCGAAAACGGTAAGGAGTACCTTATCCCCGTAATTCCTCCTGTTGTAATCAGTACCGACGTCGAAAATGAAAAGGTTTTCATAAGACCGCTGAAGGGAATTTTTGACGATGAGGATTGATATAATGACCCTATTCCCCGAAATGTGCGAAACCGTAGTAAGCGAAAGCATACTCGGCAGGGCAAGGGAAAAGGGACTGGTTGAAATCAATTGCCGCAATATCCGCAAATATACCCTTGATAAGCACCGCAGGGTTGACGATGCTCCCTACGGTGGCGGCTCGGGTATGGTTATGCAGGCACAGCCCGTTTACGATTGCTATAAATCACTTTGTGAGGATCTGGGCAAAAAGCCCCACGTCATTTATATGTCACCTCAGGGTAGCGTGCTTACGCAGAAAAAGGCAATTGAGCTGCTTGAATACGATAACATAGCCCTGCTTTGCGGCCATTACGAGGGTATAGACGAGCGAGTGCTCGAGGAAATAGTCGATGAGGAAATCTCAATAGGCGACTATGTGCTCACTGGCGGTGAATTGCCGGCAATTATAGTTGCGGACAGTGTCTGCCGTATGCTGCCGGGTGTACTTTCAAGCGACGAAAGCTTTATGAACGAAAGCCACTATAACTCTCTGCTTGAGCATCCGCAGTATACCCGACCCGAGGAGTGGCACGAAAAGCGTGTGCCCGACGTGTTGCTCAGCGGTCACCACGCCAATATCCAGAAATGGCAGCGTGAAAAACAGCTTGAGCGTACTTTGGCTAAACGCCCCGATATGCTCGAAAAAGCCGAGTTGTCCAAAAAAGATAAAGAGTATTTAAAGAAAATAAATGAGGTGTAATTATGCTCAGTTCATTACTTCCCTTAAACTGGCTTACTGTTTTGTCGGTTGTCCTGTCGCTTGGCGGTGTTTTTGCCGCACTTAAGCTGTTCAAAAACAAGCTCCCTGTCGATGGTGGACGTGATTTTGCCTTTAACGGTAAGCTTTCTGCCGGTAAAAAACGCGGCGCAGGTATAATTTTTATTTTGGTGTTTATTCTCGTTTCGCATATCTGTGTTGAAATAAACATACAGAATCTTCTTTACTATGCGATGATATTCCTTGCAATGCTCTCGGGCTATCTGGACGATGCTTCGGAAAAACCGTGGAACGAATACAAAAAAGGTGCTATCGACCTTGTAATCTGCCTGCTCACTTCTGCCGCATTTGTCTGGCAGAACGGCGACAAGCTCAACCTCAATTTCGGCTTTTTCGGCTTTAACGTGCATTGGGCGCTGTTCATTCTTATCTCAACAGTTTTCCTGTGGATGATGATAAACGCCACAAACTGTTCGGATGGTATTGACGGCTTCTGCGGCTCACTTTCTATTAATTCTATTATCTTTATTGCGATTGCCTGCCGCTTCCTCGCAAAAGATTCCGAGGTTTCACAGCTTGCAACTATTATGATATTCTCAATTATGGCATATCTTTGGTATAACGCAGAGCCCAGCTCAATGATGATGGGTGATGCAGGCTCCCGTGCAATCGGTCTTTTCCTCGGTATTATCGTGCTCGAGTCGGGCAATATGCTTCTTGCAATTCCGCTTTGCTTCGTGCTCCTGCTCGACGGTCTTATCGGTATTTTCAAGGTATCCGTCACACGCTTCCTTAAAATCAAGGTACTTAAAAATATCCGTACCCCCCTGCACGACCACTTCAGAAAGAACAAGGGCTGGTCAAATTCCCAGACCATCTACCGCCTGAATATCATCCAGGGTGCAATTTCGTTCTGCACTCTGCTCCTGCTCAAATAAGCATATAAAACAATTCAACCGCTTACTGAAAAATATCGGTAAGCGGTTGTTTTTTTATTTAATTTCCTCTAAAAATCTACCCAAAGCGTCTTTCCAATCTGGTAAGTGTTCGAAACCGTTGTCGGTAAGCTTCTGTTTGGATAATTTACTGTTCGTCGGGCGTTTTGCTTTGGCAGGGTACTCGCTTGAGGTTATGGGTACAACCCTTGCATTTGAGCCTGACTGACGCATAATTTCGTAAGCAAATTCAGCCCAGGAGCAGAAGCCCTCGTTTGTTGCGTGGTACGTACCGTATTTATCGGTTTCAAGCATATCGCAGATAAGCCTTGCAAGGTCTTTGGTATAAGTAGGCGAGCCGAACTGGTCGCAGACAACGTTTAGAGTGTCTCTTTCCTTACCGAGGCGGAGCATCGTCTTAACGAAATTGTTGCCGTTTGCGCCGAATACCCACGCTGTGCGAACAATGAAATGCTTTGCTATGCTTTGTCTTACTGCGTTTTCACCGCCGAGCTTTGTCAGTCCGTAAACCGTCTGCGGATTTGTTTTATCTTCGGTTTCATAAGGCTCTTTCTTTTCTCCGTCAAAAACGTAATCTGTGCTGACATATACAAACTTCACGTCAAGGTTCTTACAGGCATCGCAGAGGTTTTTTGTGCCTGCAACGTTTACTGCGTAGCAGTTTACGCTGTCCTCTTCCGCTTTGTCAACCGCAGTATATGCGGCGCAGTGAACAACCGCATCGGGTCTGAATGCCTGAACAAAGCCTTTGGCAGAATCGGCATTTGTCAGGTCAAAATCTGCCTTATCTGTTGCAATACAGGTTTCACCCTTAGCCTTGAGCAGTTCGTAAACATCGTGTCCGAGCTGACCTGCACAGCCGGTAATTAATATACGCATAGTTCTTCCTCGCTTGTACATAAATGAATGCAGAATGCAAAGTGCAAAATGCAAAGTTGAAGGTGGGCTTACGCCCACACCCATTATATTTATACTCAAACTGTAAAGGGCGGATATTATCCGCCCGATATAGTTTTATCAATATGTAAACTTAACGTCGCTGTCTTTGAGCAGGGGAGCAGAGCTGTCCTTTGCGGAAAGCACGGGAGCTTCGACACCCCAGTCAATTGCAAGAGCGGGGTCATTGAAGGCTATGCTTCTGTCTGCGCTGGGCTCGTAGTAGTTGTCCGTTTTGTACATAACCTCAACCTCATCGGTCAGGGTTACAAAGCCATGCAGAAAGCCTCTCGGAATAAAGAACTGCTTCTTATTTTCTGCGGAAAGCTCAACCTTTACCCACTTCATATAGGATGGTGAGCCTTCGCGGATATCTACCGCAACGTCGAGTATAGCGCCCTTTGTGCAGGTGATAAGCTTCGCCTGTGCAAACGGGTCAAGCTGGCAATGAAGTCCTCTTAAAATGCCCTTCTGTGCGGAATAGGAGCGGTTGTCCTGAACGAAATCTGCCTTGATTCCAAGCTCTTCGTATTTTTTCTTGGAATAGCTTTCGTAAAACCAGCCTCTTGAATCGCCGTGTACAAGCGGCTCAACAATAATTGCACCGTCAAGCTCTGTCTTTACAGCGGTTAGTGCCTTATTCGGGGTCATAGATATTCTCTCCTCTGCCCCAGATGGGTCTTTCGTTCGGGCGGTTGTGTCTTGAGTAAAGTATTCTGCCCTCGGCAACACGTCTTAAGTGCTCGCCGTAGGGGGATTTGCCGTATTTATCTGCGGATTCGAGAAGCTGCTTCTTTGAAATCCAGCGCATATTATAGGCAATTTCCTCAAGTGCGGAAATCTTGATTCCCTGAAGCTGCTCAATCGTGCGGATGAAGTTTGCCGCATCGTGAAGCGAATCTACAGTACCCGTATCAAGCCATGCAAAGCCTCTGCCCATAAGTTTGATGTCAAGCTCGCCGTTTTCAAGGTAAATTCGGTTTATGTCGGTGATTTCAAGCTCGCCTCTCTTGGAGGGCTTGAGCGATTTCGCGTATTCAACAACACGGTTGTCGTAGAAGTAAAGACCTGTTACGGCATAGTTTGACTTGGGCTCGGCAGGCTTTTCTTCAATTGAAATCGGCTTGCCTGTTTCGTCAAACTCAACAACGCCGAAGGCCTGTGGGTTTTCAACGTAGTAGCCGAAAATTGTGGCTCTCTTGTTGTTAGCTGCAGCGTTTCGCAGCATTGAGCCCAGACCGTTGCCGTAGAAAATATTGTCGCCCAGTACCATTGCAACGTCATCGTCGCCGATAAATTCTTCGCCGATAATGAATGCCTGTGCAAGACCTTCGGGCTTTTCCTGAACAGCATAGGAAAGCTTAAGACCAAACTGCGATCCGTCGCCCATAAGTGCTTCGAATTTCGGCGTGTCGGCAGGTGTGGAA